>JABLXV010000063.1 GCA_013177895.1 Brevinematales bacterium
CGAACATGGTTACCGCAATCTTATTATTACCGAAGTTGATATAGTCATAGTAGTCTCCGCCGACACCCTTCGCGGGAATAGAGAAGGCGAACATCTCGAATTTATCGGCTTCGGGGAACGTATGAGGAGTCAGCGAGGATTGAATTTCACCCGCAACGCTCAATTCCTTTTCAGCCTGTTTCTTATCCAATATTTCCTTATACATCTGAATCTGTTTGATAGTGATAGCGGCTTGTTCGCCCAAAGTCTCGATCAAGCTCACGTCGCTCTCGAGGAAGGAACGGTTGTCGTCGACTATGGACAGTACCCCGAATACCTCGTCCTGGCTCTTCAACGGCACGGCGATAAACGACGTGACCATCATGGTATCGGGAATAGTCTGGATGAACGATTCGTCCTTCATCGTATCGGGGATATAAATCAATTCCCCGCTCTCGACCACTTTACCGAGCAGGCCTTCGCCCATCGCTATCTTTTCACTTTTCAGTTTTTCTATAATAACCGATTCCGTCAATGTCATTCCGACCACCACCTTAAACTGGCGGGTAGGCGGATATAACCCGTTGACATACTTGACGTTCAATCTGCCGGTCACATCGTCGCGCAGAAGAACCGTACCCCCCCGGCAATTCGCGCCGGTCACGGAGGAGTCCACTATTTCCTTAACGATCATATCCAAATCGAAGTCGCCCGCGCCGATAATCGCGCTGATGTCGCGCATCAGTTTGATAATCATATCGCGTTCGTTCGCGAGACTTTCCACCGCTTCTTCAATATCGTGGATATACTGCGCATGAACCCGGTACGCGAAGATCGAGAAGAGGATGAGACCTACCAGATCGATAGCAAACCATATCAGTCCGCTCGAATAGTAACTCACCGTCATCGACCCGATATACACCACTATCTGAATAAACAGGTAGAAATAAAGTATCTTTTTATTCTTATCGATGTATTCCAGCAAATTCGCAATATACCCGAATGTCGAATAAATCGCGAGGAGCGCGAATACCATCAGGATTATTTTCCAGAGCACAAATATCGCCCTGCCGGCCCACCCCTTCATAAACTCGATAAACGGGCTTCCTGAATCATAGAGGTTCAGCGTCATACTTTCCGTTTCTTTATCTTTATCACGTAATAGCTGGTAAGGGATCGGCTCGTCGACAGAAAGGTCTATCGGCTCCCAGCCCTTTTCGGTTACAAAGAATTTATCGCTGTTACTCCCGGATAGCTCGCGCACCGCTTCGGTGATTTTCACAGCGGACTTCGACTGCATGGATAAGAGGATCACACCGCCGCCGATTATCACCAGCAGCAATACCTGTATCCATTTCATCGCATTGATAGCGCCGACCTTTTCGGTCTCGGCTTTCTTACGGCGGAGAATAAAAATATAACTTAACACGATTACAAACAGCGTCTCGGCTAATTGCCAGATGAAGAATTTGAATTCGTATAGGGGTAACGGCGGAACCTGATTCGGTATATTGTACTCGGGCTTCACGATACCGAAGATAATATCCCCGACTACGACCGCGTTATCTTTCTGGAAGGCGTACCAAAGCACGTCGGTAAAATTGATTCCGATATAAAGGGCGGATTTAAAAACGATAATCATAAATACAAAGAAAAGGGATTTGAATATATCCGCCGTATCTGTCTTCTTTTTATAATTCCAGTAATTCAGTATCATCAAAAAGCCCATGAATACGGCTATGATGGCTTCTATCCAGAAAAACAAGCTGGAATCCATCAAAATCCTCCTCAAGAATTATACCCTTAATATACTAAAATCCTTTTAAGTTTTGTCAAGTGTTTTTTCAATATGGTATCGCTTTTTATCACTTTTTTATCTTTCAGATTCTCATACGTTTTTCCCATATTTGAAACCACGCTCGCTTCCGATTCGAACACCCCCGCCGCGTCCACCTTCAACAACGCGTATTGACGGATATCGCCTTGAATATCGAAAACCAGCATCTTGTCCCCGTTCTTCAGCCCGTTGTTCTTTCCCATACTCAGGATATATTTCCCTTTCGATTTCTCGCTCTTTACCAGTCCAATCGTAGGAAATACCCCGTCCATCCAGCTGAAAAACCTATCCACCCCGTTATCCACTTTATCGGGATGAAAATTCATCGCCAACGTTTCCACTTCTTTTCCGACCGTATCGAACACCGTAAACTTCAGCACATCGTGGTTTCCCGTCATCTCTATAATAACAAAAAAGTGATAGTTGTTCTTTCTTATATATTCTAATACATTGTTTATTCCATCTTTTTTTCGGTAATCCAGTATCGTAAACTTAAACTTTTCAAAATACTTAGAATAAAATAAAAGTGTTTCCGGGAAAACCGTGCCGAAGTTATAATAATCGCTGTCCACGAGCAGTACGCCCTTGTATTGGAGGAGCTCGGGCTTCTCGAGAATCATCTTCTTATTCTGGATTTTCCATTCGTATGCCTCGAGTTTATCCTTGATCTTATAGTTCTTATCGACTATGAAACTTCCCTTCAGCTCGTCATAGGCCTTCATATAATCATTTTTCAATTCGTAAAACTCGACTATCTTCAGACGCGCATCCGAATGGAAGGGATTCAGATAAACCGTGCGTTTCAGGCGCAGAAGATACCATATCATATTACCATTCTTATAATCCGTCAATGCCTGTTTATAATAATCTCCCGCAAGTTCCTGCCGGATATCCGAGTCAACCGGATAATTCTTCACCGCGAACTTTTCGAACGAGTATTTGATGAACTGGTTCTTCGGGTCAATATCGTATGCCTTCTTATAATCCGCAAGCGAGTTTTCTATCGAAATAGCCTCGTTCGCCCATGCCATCTTATAATAAAGCCATTTCAGGAAATCGTCGCTCTTCTTGAAATCGGCGTTCAGAAGCCAGTCGTACTTTTCCAGCGCCTTCGAGTTATTTCCCGATTTCAGGTAACAATCGCCCAGCAGGTTTATCCCTGAGACAAAGTTCTCAAAAAGGGTCTCGCCCTTCTCGAGCAGGCTGATCGCCGAACTGTATTTATCAATCTTATAATAGAAATCCGCGAGGTAATAAAACCCGAGACGGTCGCGCGAATTGAGCTCGAACGCCTTCTGGTAATTATTCTCCGCCTCTTTATAGATACCCAACTGGAAGTAGTAATCCCCGAGGGAAATATACCCGAGCCAGAGTTCCGGGGCGAGACGCACCGCCTTCTGCAGGTTGTCAAACGCCTGAGGCATCTTATTGAGCTTCAGGTAAAGTATCCCCATATTCCGGTACACCTCCGAATAGGAGGGAAACAGTTTCAGGATGGAATTGTAATAGTTTTCGGAATCCTTGTACTTGCCCAATTCGCGGTAACTGTTCGCGACCAGCAGCATCGCGTCCACATCGTTATGCGCGTACTTCAACGCTGTCATCGCGGTCGATAGGCTCTCGCTGTACGCCCCTATCGCGAAATACACCTCTGCGAGATACCGGTACGCCACCCCGTAATACGGGTTGATCTGGAGCGCGTTCCGGAACGAATCGAGCGCCTGATAATAGCGTTCTTCCTGGTATAACTTGATGCCCTCATTGAGGTAGACTGTGGGATCCTGCGCCGCGAGCGGCGCGAAAAGCGCGACGACCCCGATCAGGCTAAAGCATAAACTTCTTATTCTTCTTGTAAATCCCATCAAATTCCTTCTTTTTATCTTCATATCCCGCGCGTCCGAGAAGTCCGTAAGTAAAGTTCTTCCCCTCCTCCACACCGGGCTGATCCAACGGATCGAGCTGGTAGAGATAACCGGAGAACACGGTCGCTACTTCGAACATATAGATCAACTGTCCCATCGTAAACTCGTCCACCTTCGGCACCGTGATCGTGATACTGGGGCGGCCTTCCTTGGAAAGCGCGGCCTCGGTGGCCTTCTGCTCGGAGTCGATCAGCTCGTTCATCGTATGCCCGCTCAGGTAGCTGATCCCCTTGTACTCGCCGTACAGCTTGGGGATTTCCAGTTCGCAGTCGAAATCTTTAACGCGGATAAACGTCACCACTTTATCGTACGGGCCTTCCTTGAACAACTGAACCTGCGAATGCTGGTCGGTCGCGCCTACCGCTTTCAGCGGCGTCGGGCCCTGGAAATGGATATTCCCGTCGAGCGTAAATTTCTTACCGAGACTCTCCGCCCATAGCTGGACATACCAGTCCGCGAGGCGGGCGAGTTTATTGGAATACGGCATCAGCACCGATATCGGCGCGCCGTTCTGGTACGCGAGATACTGCAATGCGGCGAACAGGTACGCCGGGTTTTTTTCAAGCTCCGGCGACGACGTCCATTTATCCATCTCGGCCGCGCCCGCGAGGAGTTTGTCCACATCGATACCCATCAACGCCGCGGGCAGGACGCCCACGGGGGTGAGTACCGAGAAACGCCCGCCGACCAGCGGCTCTATCGGAAACCAGCGGATATTTTCCTTATCGGCGATCTCGCGGAGGATGCTTTTATTCGGGTCGGTGACAAAACAGATATGCTCCCGGTATTCCGCTTCGCCCACCGCTTCTATCAGGAACTTCTGAAGGATAAAGAACGTGGTAATCGTTTCGGACGTGCTCCCGGACTTGGTAACCACGAGGAAAAGAGTCTTCTTCGGGTCGATCATTTCCAGCAGTTCCTTCGTCCAATCGGGGTCGATGTTATCGGTGACATAGGTGCGCATCCCGTTCCGTTTCGACGCGGGGAGCTCGTTCCAGAACGAATTCCGCAGCGCGGTCAGGAGGGATAACGGCCCCAGCGCGGAACCGCCGATACCGATAACAACCTGCGTATCGTACCGCGCCATATATTCCTTCGCGGCGGACTTGATCGCATCGGTCAGGCCGGTCTGGTAGGGCAGATCGTAGAACGGCAGTTCTTTCGATTGGCGGCGCTTGGTCATATCGTCATGGGCTTTTTTGGTAATTTTTTCAAAACTGCGGAGACGTTCCTCGGTAATCCCCATGCGGGTGCCGATATTCTCCGACATCATATTGTTGTAATCGAATTCAATCCGCTGTGACATTTTATCCTCCGTTATATTGAGTAGAAAATTATTGCGTCCGGTGCAAAGCGGGGGAAGTTAACACACCCGCCCGCCGTTTTTTATCCGCTATTCTTTATATCGGGTAAAATACCCGTCTGATGATTACTCGTCGCTCTCGGCGTCCTTTTTCTCGTTCTCGGCCGCCTCCCGCTCGATATTCTCGAGTTCCTCGAGGTCGCCGAGGGATTCCTTGAGAGTCTCTATCTCCGCGCCTATTTTATCGTAGACTTCGCGGGAAAGATTCAGCAGGATTTCCGGTTTATCCTTGGCTTTTCTGCCGATACCGAATACTTTAGACAGGATACGTTTCACTCCCTCGTATACCTTCACGCGTTCCAACGGGTCTTCGATAAAAACCGCCGTCTTATATTTCAGGATCGCGTCTATATAGAGGAATCCGTCGTAGCCGAAATTATAATCGGTATCCGGGCCGAGCCATCGCGCCCCGTCGAGAGGTTCGACTCCCTTCGATTGGAGCTCGAGGGCAATCTCGTAAAACTCCGAGGCCTTCCGGTAAAAAATATCCGCCATCTCCTGATACTTCGGTTCGTTGGTCTGTTTGAACAGATCGTTCATCAGCCACGCGGTGCGGAGGGAATATATTCCCATTTTTATAGTAGGGGCTTGTTTCCGTTTGTCGAAATAAGGCGCGGAACTGATTGCGAGGATATAGCTCGCGGTGCCGCTGATCAGATCGCGCGGGCCGACAAAATCCGGCACCGAGCCGAATATCTTCAGCAGATATTTCCCGCGTACCTGCTGGAGTTCCAGCAGAACCTCGACTGATTTTTGGGGGACTTTCGTGAAATCTTCTTTCTCCGCCGCGAAATAGCAGCTCGGGCAAACCGATATGGGGTAGATTAACGCGTTGATCTCGCCGTATTTCTGGGTGGAAATATAGCTTCTGCGAAGCTCGTTACTCAGGTTACCGGCATTAAACCTGCCGCGTCCGGTAAGCAGTTCCTCACGTTTATGCCCAACTCCGCAAACCGGACAGATGAGTTCGTTTTTGGAATAAAAAGAAATCGCTTCGCCCATTCCGATTCCTTATCCGAAATACTTCATCGATAACTGGAGCCAGAAATCCTGCGGGATCAGTACGACCGCGAGTAACAGAAGCAGGACTACCCCTACCACGATCTTTACAACCAAATTATTGGAGTTCTCCATTTGATTCTTCCTCTTCATTGCTATTCTTATCGACCAATTATTATACTCCCGAACGCGAGTATTCTCAAGAATTCTTTTATTATTTCATATCAATACAACGAGAATACCTTTGTTATTAGAGTTCATTTTCAGCAATCGGTTTATTATTTCCGGTTTTTAAATAATTCGTCAGCCCTACCCGGTTTTTTACCCCTGATTTCTGGTAGATATTCTTGACATGCGTTTTGACAGTGTGCTCGGAAATCCCCAACTCTTCCGCAATCATCTTCGCGGTTCTGCCCTCCATCACCATGATGGAGATCTCCCATTCCCGTTCGGTAAGATTCGCTTCCTCTTTATTCTTCAGTTCCCGTTCGTCGACCGTGCACGGACGGGTCTCCTTCAGCACAAACACCTCGAGCATCGACCAGAGAAACGCGATATTCCACAGCATATAGAAGATAGGATTAAAGAATGTTTCCCGCAGGAACGGCGTATTAATACCCTCGAACCAGTGCAGATACCCTATCCCGTATATCAGCACATACTGCGCGGCCATCATTATCGAGAATACGACCAGCAGGACTTTTACCTTTGGGTTATCGATATTCTTAACATTCTTAAACGCGATAAAAAAGACATAAACCATCGCCACCGCCTGAGCTAAAATGGCTATAATATATCCCGGCCCGTAGGAGGAGGTAGAGCTATCGTAGAAAAGCGGGGAGAGCACTAGCCCGGTCAATAATAACGCTTCGGCTCCGAACGAAATATTACGAAGTAATTCCCGCTTCGGACGAAACAGGGTGTGAAAAAAGTACGGGAATAAAAAGACGTAGGTGTTCCTGATGCAGAAAAGGAGTCTGGCCTCGATCAGATCCGGCGTATCCTTTACGCTCCAGAAATCCGCGATAAACCCGACAATCAGGTAGGATAATAGCATCAGCTGTATGATGAGATAAATCCAGAGCACCGTCTTATTGTGACGGATACCCAGAAAAATGGTTACCAGTAACCCGATTCCCCCGAAAATGAATCCGAAGATATTCGCAAAAAATATTTCCTGCGGCATCGCAATCTCCCAACCCTATGTATTATTATACGACTCATTTTATAGAATTTCCAGAAACATGACGGATTATTTAATAATCCGAATATTAATCATTGAGTAATTGATAAAAAAGGCGTTTTGCCCTACAATATATACTAGAATATTAGGGAGAGGAACATGGATATATTACAGTCTATCATCCTGTCGGTCATCCAGGGGCTGACGGAGTTTCTGCCGATTTCCAGCTCGGGTCATCTCGCGCTCGCGGATAAACTCTTCGGCCCGCACACCGCCGACCTCCGTTTCTTCGCGATCGTCCATTTCGGAACCATGTTCGCCACTATCTGGGTATTCTGGGATGAAATTATCAAGCTATTCAAGTCGCTCGGGACAATACCCGCCGCGGTAAAAGATAAAAAGATGAACGGAGACCTGAAAACGGTTCTTTATATCATCATCGCTAGCGTTCCCACGGGCATCATGGGAATTTTCCTGAAAGATAAATTCGAGAGCCTCACGAGTAATGTCATCATTATCGGGGCGTGCCTCGTCGTAACCGGGATTATCCTGCTCGTTACCCGTTTTATCAAGGCGGGCGAACGCGACCAGAATAACTTCGGATTCCTGCGGGCGCTCGTACTCGGGACGGCGCAGGGGATAGCCATACTCCCGGGCGTCTCGCGTTCAGGCACCACCATCGCGACGTCGCTCTACCTCGGCGCGGACCGCAAGTTCGCCGGGCGGCTGTCGTTCCTGATCTCGCTGCCCGCCATCCTCGCGGTCAACCTGATGGAATGGTTCGACCCGAAGACGGCTTGTCCCGCCGACGGGATAGTCGCGAAACTCCCGTATGTCATCGGGTTTGTCGTTGCCTTCGGGGTAGGCCTGCTCGCGCTGAAAGTGCTCCTGAAGCTGGTCGAGTCCGGCAAGTTCTGGGTATTCGCGATCTACTGCTTCGCTTTGGGCGTTACCGCTATTATTCTAGGGGGAATGGGTATAATTTAGAATGGAGGAAAAGGAGCAAGGATTTCGTCTTCCGAGTTTAATCACCGGATACCTGTTGATCGGCTTCGCGGCGTTTTTGCTTCTCGCTCTGGCGAGCTTCACCCCCGCGGATTCATCATGGTTCGTTTCTAAAGTAAACGAGCCGTCCGAAAATATTGCCGGCGCTATCGGAGTGACAGTCGCCTCCTTTTTCGTCGTCGTATACGGGAGAATTTCCGGCTTCCTCGCGGATTTCGCGATTCTCGTGATCGGCCTGAATATCCTCATCCGCGCGAAAACCGGACGCATCCTTTTCAAGGCCAGCCTGTTTACCATCGCCACCGTCAGCCTCTCCGTCCTCGTGGCGCTTATTTTTACGCAGTTATCGTTCATCGATAAAGGTATCGTCGGCATCGGGCTTTCCCGCACGCTGTCCGAGATCATCCATCCCTATGTCCTGATCGGCATCTTCGGCCTCATGTTCCTGCTGTCGCTGTCCGGGACAATGAAACTTTTCCGCTTCATCGCGTTTTTCCTCGCCCGCACCATCGGCCAGATCGCCCTCGCCCCGTTCCACCTGTTCGGACTCATCCTCAAGGGGGATAAGGACAATAAGCCGGTTGACGACGTACTGATCGATCCGGGCGCGATACACGGGAAGATGAAGACGCTGGGCGAACCGGCCGGGCACGGGTTTGCCGGGTATGACGACGAGCGCCCGCGAATGCCGGAGCCGGACTTCCTCCGGCCGCCCGCCGCGCAGGGGGGAGGAACCCCCAACCTCGTCAAACCGGAGGACGCCAACCTGCCGGCATGGCTCGCTAACCCGCGCGAGAAAGACCGTATCCTGCTGAATATCGGGAAGCGTTACGATATGATGATATTCGGCGACGGTAAGACTCCTATCGGGGAGACTCCGGACGAGCCGGAGCAGGAAACAATTATCCCCACGATGATAGACGAGCCTCACGCGGCTGTCGCTGAGGAAGTGCCCGAACCCGCGGCCCCCGCCATACCCGATGCTCCCGCCATCCCGGAGGTTCCGCTCGATAAAGAGAACGCGGAGGATATAGTCGGCGAGGCCGATTACAACGAAATTAAAAAGAATAAGAAACCCAAGACCGCCTCGCTCAAGGAGATTTACGAGGAGGACGCCGACCCGTTCCTTTTCCCGGAGAGCACGATCCTCGACCAGAGTTTCGACGCTCACACCTACGAGGACGAACAGCGCGAAATAAAAGAAGTCAGCGAAATTATCGAGAACACGTTCCGCAGTTTCAAGGTGGACATCCGCGTCACAGGCTACTCGCGCGGGCCGGTCATCACCCGTTACGAACTGATACCCCCGGTGGGGATGAAGCTCAAGAGCATCGTCACCCTGCAGGACGACCTCGCCCTCAAGCTCGGCACGTCCAACATCCGCATCGTCGCCCCTATCGGCAACCGGAGCATCATCGGCATCGAAGTGCCGAACAAGTTCCGCCGCAACACCGTACTGCGGAATATCATCGAGAGCGAGGAGTTCCGCGATAACGACGCATTCCTACCGCTGATCCTCGGGATGGACATCACCGGAAACATTATTATAGAAGACCTCTGCGATATGCCCCATCTCCTGATAGCGGGCACCACCGGCAGCGGAAAGAGCGTCTATGTCAGTTCGCTCGTATCGGGGCTGGTTTTCAAACGGCGCGAAAACGAGCTGAAATTTATTATGATCGACCCGAAGATGGTGGAGCTCGAACTGTTCGGCGGCATCCCGCACCTGCTCGCCCCGGTCATCACCCAGCCCGAAGAGGCGCTTCTCGCGCTCGAATGGGCGGTCGGCGAAATGGACAGACGTTATAAGGTGCTGAGCGAGATGAATGTCCGCAATATTTCCGATTACAACCAGCAGGCTAAGAAGATAAACAAGACCCGCAAAAAGGACGGCGAAGAACCGATGGAGGAACTTCCCTACATCGTCATCGTTATCGACGAGTTCGCCGACCTGATGCTGCGCTCGCCCAAGGAGACCGAGAAGGTCATCTCGCGTATCGCCGCTATGGCGCGCGCGGTGGGCATGCACCTCGTGGTCGCGACCCAGCGCCCGTCGGTAGACGTGGTTACCGGGCTCATCAAGGCGAACTTCCCGTCGCGTATCGCGTTCCGGGTCAGCACCCAGACCGACGCGCGCACGATCCTCGACCGGAGCGGCGCGGAACGCCTGCTCGGCAAGGGCGATATGCTCTTTTTAACCCCGGCGTTCACCGATATGTTCCGCATCCAAGCCCCTTACGTCTCGAACCAGGACATCAAACGTATCGCGTCCGAACTCAAGCGCAACGGCTCGGCGGACTACCGGATAGATTTCGAGGAGCTCCTGCTCCGCTCGGCGAGCGAGCATCACGCGAACGAGGCCGACTTCAAGGACGACCCGTTATTCGGCGAGGCTCTCAAAATCGCGGTGGAGTACGGCGAGATATCCGCGTCGTTCATCCAGCGTAAGTTCCGCGTGGGATACAACCGCGCGTCGCGTATCATGGAGGCGATGGATCAGATGGGTATCCTCGCCGCCGCCAAATCCAGCGGGAAACCCCGCGAGGTCCTCATCAAGCAGGAAGACCTTGTCCACTATCTCTAAGGCGGAAGCAGTATGAAAGTCGACGCCTCACAGGTCTTTACCGAATCCGTTATCCAGACAATCGCGGAAACCATAGAAAAAAACTCCGGCCATGAAGTGGCCTTTTCCGGCGTGATCGACCGTTCCGGCCTCGTAGTCGAGGTATTCCCGTTATCCTACGGTAACGAGGACTCGACGGTGGTCGCCATGATGGAGGCGCTGTCCGGCGACGTGGTTATCCATAACCATCCGTCGGGAAACACCGTCCCGTCTCAGGAGGATATCGAGCTGTCGTCCCTCCTCGCGAACCGGATGCTGGGATTCTATATCGTGAACAATACCTGCTCGCAGGTCAATATCGTGCTCCAGCCCCGCGCTAGGGTGTATCTCAAGGACGAGGAGGTGCTCGCGATATTCGGGAACGGCGGCGAGCTGTCGAAGAATATCGGCGGATACGAGACGCGCCCGGAGCAGGTGGATATGGTCGCCAACGTCGTGTGGGCGGTCAACGACTCCAAACTGCTGATATGCGAGGCCGGGACGGGCACGGGAAAGTCCCTGTCATACCTCATTCCCGCCGCCATTTGGGCGGTCGAGAATAAGAAGCGCGTCATGGTATCGACTCACACGATCAACCTGCAACAGCAGATATCGGAAAAGGATATGGAGATTGTCGAACGGGTAGTGATGAACTACCTGCACAAACCCCTGCATCACGCGGTGCTGGTCGGGCGCGGGAACTACCTCTGCCGGAGGCGTCTCGCGGAACTCCTGCGGGATACCGACACCCAGCGTTCGCTGTTCGAGAGCGGCAACGAGACCCTGCTCCTGCAGGATATCGCGCTCTGGACTGAGAACACTCCTCACGGCACGCGCGGGGAATATCCCGAAGGTATCAAAGAGGAGATATGGGAGGAAATCCGCAGCGATACGATGATGTGCAGCCGGAAACGGTGCCAATTTTACAGCGAATGCTTCTATTATAAAGCGAGGCTCGGCGCGGAACGCGCCCATATCGTGATAGCGAACCATTCGCTGGTATTCTCGTCGATAGACGAGCAGTCGTACCGCAGTATGCTCCCGTTCTACTCGGGCATCGTGTTCGACGAAGCGCACCATATCGAGGACGCGGCGCTCCGTTCCCTGTCGCAGGACTTCTCGTTCCAGAGCCTGTTCTACCACCTCCGTAAACTCTATTTCCGGCGGCGGCATGACGGCGCCGACTCGGGGCTATTCTCCCTGCTGCGTATCAAGGGCGGCATAGACAGGCATATCGAACTGCGGGAGACCTACGATAAGATATTCGGGCATCTCACCGCGATAGTCAAACTGTCGCAGGAGATTTACACCGAGTTCACCGGCATCCTGCGGAAGGGGCGCGAGCACTCGCTGACTATCGGTATCGACGAGGCCTACCGGAACTCGGAGGACTACCGCCGTATCAGCGAACGCCTTCAGGACTTTTTCCCGTTCCTCAACCGATTTATCACCGAGACGATGTCGTTTATCAACCGCCTCCTCGAAACATCGTCCGACAGTTCCATAGTGGACGTTATCAAGGCGGTCGGGAGCCGTCTCGACGCGTTTATCGAGATGACCGACGTGTTCCATACGGTGTTCATCGCGGAACTTTCGCTCGACCAGGTACGCTGGATAGAGGTCACCCCGAAGAATATCCGTTTCAGCTACAGCCCGCTCGAGGTGAACGATTTCCTCGCAAACGCGCTTTTTTCCAAGAAGGACTTCACCGTTTTCACGTCCGCCACCCTCGCGGTCAATAAAAAGTTCGACTATTTCCGGCTGAGCACCGGGGTAAACCTCGCGTCGCATAAGGAAATCCTCGAACTGTCGCTCCCCTCCCCGTTCGACTTCGCCAGGCAGGCGGAGATTTATATCCTCGAGGACGGCAACGAGCACCTGCGTGTCACCGACGAGAAGACGGACTTTGTGCGCGGGCTGTGTATCGCGAGCAAGGGCGGCGTGCTCGCGCTGTTCACGTCGTATATCCGTCTCACCGAGATGTACGGCCGCCTCAAGGACGGCCTGATGGAGCACGGACTCCTCCCGATACGCCAGGGCGACCGCGCGCGGAATATGCTCCTCGATACGATGAAGACCCACGGGTACGGCGTGCTGTTCGCGACATCGAGCTTCTGGGAGGGCATCGACATCCGGGGCGACAACCTCCGCTGCGTCATTATCGAGAAACTCCCGTTCGATAACCCCGAAGACCCGATCTACAGCGCGAAGGTCGCGCTTCTCGACTCGAAGGGCGTGAACTCGTTCATCAGCTTCAGCCTGCCGCGCGCGATACTGCGCCTCAAGCAGGGGATGGGACGGCTCATACGGAGTAAGACCGATAAGGGAGTGATCGCGATTATGGACAACCGCCTGCGGACGAAGAACTATGGGAAGACGGTGCTTAACTCGCTGCCGCCCGCGAAAGTGATGTACGGCGGTGGGAAGTCGCTGATCGCGGAGGCCGTGCGGTTCTTCGGGGAAAGGTTTTTATAGGGTGTATCCCGCCTTGTAAAAACTGATTGAAGCAATTTCTTTCTACCTATTACCCCCTCAGCGTAAAACAAACCGTAAACATTTTCCGGCGCACGTTTGGCGAATCATTAGAGGCTTTACTTTCTTTCCCTCATGGGAAAGAAAGTACCAAAGAAAGCATGCCCCTCCTGAATGCCGCTTAGAAGAAGAAAGGACGCAAAACGTGAAACGCCTAACTCCTCCCCCGCATTCCATCGTAAACTCGGGACAAGTCGCGGGGTCGTCAAACAGAGGCGTTTCTTTTCCGCTTCGCGGAAAATCCGTTTTGCTCAGAAGAAACGCGGCATAAAGTCGGGGAGAAAACAAAGGCAAAAGATAGGGGTCGGGAGAAAAAGGCAAAAATTAGTAAAAAGGGGTGCTTTTCTATCCCTAACTTGCCTTACGCCGAAGGCGGGAGGTATCCCTAATTCAGTGACAAGTGAAAAGTTACAAGTAGAAAGCAAGAGAAATAGTAGAAAAACAGCGCTTCGGCTGCGTTAAATGGAACCCTCGACTTCGCTCGGTCTCCGGTAAGGATAAGCGGGTCAGATTTTCGGGATTTGTACCTGGCCGAGATTTCCCGCGATATAGTCGATGACGCTGCGGGAGGTGGTCGAGACCACATAGGCAAAACGGATCTCCTGATCCTGCGGGACAAGCTGCAATAAGCCCGTGCCCTGCGCGAGGTTCACGAGCACCCCGGCGATAATCAGGAACTGCGCGAGGCCGATCACCCCGCCGAGCAGCGAATCGAGCCACTCGAGTTCGAGGAATTCCACCATGTCGAGCACGAGATAGGTAAGTTTTTTCACGATGAAATAGATGACGATAAAGATGACGATAAAGATGACGATATACCCGATCTGGGAGGGCTGCGCGCCGAACAGGTAAGGCATGAGTATCGGGGCGAGCTTACCCGATGCGAACACTCCCGCGATAATCGCGAGAAGGCTGAAAATCATATAAATAAATCCCTTGGAAAAGCCCCAGATAAAGCCTGCGATAAGTATTGCGAAAACCGCGATATCGACCG
Source organism: Brevinematales bacterium (assembly GCA_013177895.1). GTDB lineage: Bacteria > Spirochaetota > Brevinematia > Brevinematales > GWF1-51-8 > GWF1-51-8. The sequence goes on from JABLXV010000063.1 coordinate 14,417, forward strand.
GATTCATGCGTCCTCCATGACGTATTCGATCAAATTATCGGAATCGCGGGGCTATAAGTAAAAGGTTCAGATAAAAATCGCGAGCAGGCTGACGGTCTTGATAATGACCATGATGCCGAATATTCCGAATACGATCAGCACGCTCCACACGGTCACACGGAGGTAACTCGCGGCAACTTCGTTCACCGGCTTGACCTTCGTCTTCTCACGGATACGCGTCGAGATCAGGAATACCGCGATCGCGATAAATATCCCCAGCGCGGTCAGCACATAGAGCCACTTCGCGGTCGACATGAACATGAACACGAGGTAGAGCAGGACGAATTCCAGAAGGAGGATACCGCCCATAATCAGGTAGTACTTGACCAGCGTCCAGTCGGTCTTCGCGAGGGGCTTGGCCTCGACAATTTCCTTGCGCGCCGATCCGCCTGAGACGACCGCGTAGACGGCGGCGGCCAGCCCGAACAGCACCGCGAACAGGAAATACCCGCTCCGTAGCGCGACCAGCCCTACTCCCCCGCCGATAAATAGTACTATCGCGATAATCAGCGCGACGAGCGTCCGGGTATTCATATAAGTTTGCCTGATTTCCTGATTCATTTTATCCTCCGTTGCCGCGCCGGATTTCCAGCGCGCCTATTCTATCTAAGTCCGGTTTCCCGTATTTTAACGCATCGTACAGTATCTCGAACACTTTCACCGAAGCGCGTGTACGCACCATCCCGCGCCCGCCGTGAAAATAAAACCTGAGGGATATGTCCCCGCGCGGATCGCTATAGCCGATGAACACTGTCCCGACCGGCTTGGCGTCAGTCCCGCCCGACGGCCCGGCTATCCCGGTGACCGCGATCCGGTAATCCGTATCGGCGATCCCCCGCAGTCCGGCAAGCATCGCGAACGCCGTCTCGTGACTGACCGCGCCGTACTCCGCGAGTGTTTCCGCGGGCACGTTCAGCAGGCGCTCCTTCAGCCGGTTGTCGTAGACGGTCACCCCGCCGAGGAATACCGCCGAACTCCCCGCGGCATCGGTGATCATCGACGCGATCATCCCGCCGGTGCAGGATTCCGCAGTCGTCAGATTTTTCCCGAGGGCGGTCATCTCACGCACTACGGCGGCTGCGATTGTCTCGTCCGTGTCGAACGTATAGGTCTTGCGGCGCACTAGCGGAGCCTTATCGAGAAGCGCATCGATCTCCGCGCGTGTCGTGTTATCGAAACGCAGGTCAGTCATCCCCGGTATCGCGATCGTCCCGAAACTCAACCCCTCCGGGAGAATTTTCGCGATCCGGTCGTTCAGCAGACCTTCGGGCAATCCCACAGTGCGGACGTAGACCGAGGGGATAGTGTTCTCGGCGTTCAGCCTGTCCATCAGGGCTGGGAACATCCCGCGCAGTTCGGACGGCACTCCCGGGAACGACGCAATCGCGAGCGGACGCCCGTGATAAACCGTATCGATATAAAACCCCGGCGCGGTGCCGTTGGGGTTCGTCAGCACTTCTGAGCCGTCGATCACATTCGCTTGGGACTTGTTGCCGTCGGGGGCTTTGCGTCCGAGACGGAGGAAAAAGGACTCCACCATCGCGAAAACAGCAGGATCGAATACGAGCTTCCGCCCGAGAAACCCCGCGACCGCCTCGCGGGTCAGGTCGTCCACCGTGGGGCCGAGCCCTCCGGTTATGATAATGCATTCGGCGAACCGCGCGAGATAATCCAGCCCGGCGCGGATTTCGTTCAAATCGTCGCGGACGGTGAGCTTCGCGGATGTGACAATCCCCTTGCCGAGCAGTTCGCGCTCGATATAAACCGAGTTCGTATCGATGATCCTTCCGTCGAGAAGCTCGTTGCCGATAGTTAATAACGCCGCTTTCATATATTCGTAGCTCTTTTATATATACTTTCCGGGTACCCTGTCATTACGAACAAAGTTGTGAGCTCATATAAGTACAAAGATCAATGCATCGACCGGTTCGCCGCGACGCGTCTCGCGGTGACATACCCGCGCCATCATCACGGGCTATATCTTTTAAAAATGCCCACTTCGAGGGCTTGATGACGAGGACGGAATTTTAACTATTTTCCGTCACTGCGAGCCCCGCGTTGCATTTTATTTTCGAAGCGCGGGGTAAAGCAGTCTGTTTTATTCCTTATAAGGTATTAAAATAGATTGCTTCGGCTATGGTTCGGCAAGCTCACCATGACGCCTCGCAATGACAAAAAACAGTTTGTTAACAAACCCTCGGCATCGGGATTAGCCGTACACAGTACCGCCGTAGATGCTTGCGCTTTCATCACGGGCTATATCTTCTAAAAATCAAATATCCTGATATCGGGATTAGTCCACGCAGTGGATTAGGATAAGAGAAACGGCGAAAAAAATCAAATATCCTCCCGAAGAGCCGATATTATGGTAGAGGATACTATGGGATGTAAGTACCGCAGGGAACGTAAGGATATACACGGTCAATCGTCGAGCCTGATCATCATCAAATTCGTCAATGAACTGGACGAGTCCGGTTTCGGCGAGGTGAAACGGATACTGTCGAGCGACCACCGCATCGGCGATATCCATTACCGGGGCAGGAAGGTTTCGTTCGTCGCGTCGGGTAACGCCGACGTGGATTTCCTGATCGAGGTGCTCGAGTCCAACGGGTTCGTTATCGAGGAATAAGCCTGCGTTATCGTAAAAATTTCCCTTTCCGCATATTTGCTTTTTTCTACACCCCCGATTATAATTCCTGAAACAAGATTCGCGGAGCCTGTGGATGAGTATTCAGCTGGCATACGCCTTATTTAGAAAAGTACGATCCGGCAAGTTAAAAATCGAAGTGTATGTCGAAATCGAGAATCTCGGGTTTGAAAAGCATATCTGCGTGAAAAACCCCCGAACCGGCGCGTCTTACTGCGAGGCGGTATACGCCGGATTTGTAGGGAATAACCAGGAATGCTGGCAAGCCTCGTTTGAAATCGACGGGGACTCTCTCGGCGAGGGACTCCCGTTCTCGGTCGAGTACTCTATCGGCGGAAAGACCTTCGTAGACGATAATAACGGCAATTCCTACCTCATTGTTCCCGATATGCCCGAGATCATTATCCGCTCCGGGATGCTTTTCCTGATCGACGCGGCGGTGGACGGCGCATCGTTCTCCGGAAGAATCGGCGTCAAACGAACCGGGGAGATATGCGACGTCAAGGTGCTGTTCTCCACCGATAAATGGCAGACGTTCCATGAGGCCCCCGCGCGCCTCGACCGCGACCTTCCCGATATCTACGGAGTATCGATTTATACATTCTCAGCCAAGCTGAAAGAACTGAAAAAAGCGGACGCCCTGCATTTCTATCTTTCCTGCGTCGTCGGCGGCGAGACCTACTGGGGGAACAATTTCTCCCGCGACTATATCATTCGGATAAAGCAATAATGAAGGTATACGAACAGATTATCGCAATTCTCCGCGAAAACGATATCCCCTACGAAGAAATCATTCATGCCCCGGTAAGGACTACCGACGATTCCGCCCGCGAACGCGCGGCGGCGGGATGGACTGGCGGCGTCGGCAGTAAAAATATCCTCTTCCACGCGAAGGAAAAGTTTTACCTCGTGGTAACCACCGCGCAGAAGCAGATTAAGGCGCGTATCTTTAAAAAGGAATTCGGCACCAAAGATATCCGTTTCGCCTATGACGACGAAGTGGCGGTGAATACCCGGTGCACCCCCGGCTCGGTGCCGCCGTTCGGACACCCCTCGCGCGACCTCCCCATCTTTCTCGACAAGGACATCCTTTCCGCAGAATGGTTTATGTTCAACCCGGGCGACCATTGCAGGAGTATCCGTGTGCGGCCGGACGGCCTCATGCGCGCGCTCGCCGCGGTCCCGAATCCCGTCTATATCTTCGAGGAAGGGGAATCGGGCGCAATTATCGAAAAACTGGATGCCGCAACTTGACAAACGACTGTACCCTATTAAAATAATACCCTGTGAAAGGAGGCGTATATGGTCGCGATAGTGGAAAAACCCTCTCAGGAAAGACTTCAATCGCTCGGCGCAACGAATTGGCCGATCTGGGAGAAGGAAGCAAGTGTGTTCGACTGGGAGTACGACGAATCGGAAACCTGCTATATCCTCGCGGGTAAGGTTAAAGTGACGTCGAAGTCCAGCGGGGAAAGCGTGGAATTCGGTAAAGGCGACCTCGTTATCTTTCCCAAGGGATTGAAGTGCGTATGGGAAATTTCCGAAGACGTACGCAAGCATTACCGTTTCGGATAAACAGGACGGAAAATGAATATACTAATCATAGGCGGCGGCGGCCGCGAAAGCGCGATAGCATGGGCGGTCTCCCGCAGTCCGCTGGTACGGCGGGTCTTTATCTCGCCGGGTAACGGCGGGACGCTGAAGTACGGCGAAAATGTCATTCTGCCGCTCGAATACCCGTTCGACGAGGTGATCGAGTTCTGCGAGGACGCCGAGATCGACCTCGTCATCGTCGGGCCGGAAACCCCGTTAGTCGACGGGATAGTCGACTGCGTCCGCCGCGAGGGAATCCGCATCTTCGGGCCGTCGCAGAAAGCCGCGCAGCTCGAGGGCAGCAAGGCGTTTATGAAGGAATTCCTTGCGCGGAATAAAATTCCCACCGCGCGCTTCAAGATTTTCGACGACGCTAAAGAGGCGTCGGATTATGTCACCCGTCATAATACCCCGTTCGTCGTCAAGACCGACGGGCTCGCCGCCGGTAAGGGGGCGATCGTCAATAAGACGGTGCAGGAGACCCTCGATTCCATCAACCGCATCCTGGTCAAACGGGAGTTCGGCGACGCGGGAAACAGCATTATTATCGAGGACCTGCTCGACGGGGACGAAATCAGCATATTCATACTGACCGACGGGCGGGACTACAAGTGGCTCGCGTCCGCGCAGGATCATAAACGTATATTCGACGGGGACGAAGGCCCGAACACCGGCGGTATGGGCGCATACGCGCCTGTGACATTCCTCGACGATAAACTGAAACAGCTTCTCGACGAGAACATCGTCGCGCCGACTATCGAGGGTATGGCGCGCGAGGGAAACCCGTACACGGGTATCCTTTATATCGGCCTGATGATCACCCGGAGCGGCCCGTCGGTGCTGGAATACAATGTCCGGCTGGGCGACCCGGAGGCGCAGGTAGTCCTGCCGCTGATCGAGACCGATTTCCTGACCGCCGTGTGGGCATGCCTGCACGAGGAACTCGGGCGGCTGTCGCTGGAGTACTACGACGGGTACTGTACGGGAGTAGTCGCGGCGGCGGAAGGCTACCCCGGTAAGTATAGGAAGGGCGACCCCATCGCCGGCGATCTTTCCGACGAGCCGGACTGCCAGGTGTTCCATGCCGGAACCGTATCCGCGCCCGACGGGAGAATTGTCACAAGCGGGGGACGGGTACTTTGCGTATCCGCGCGCGGCGAAACGCTCGAAAAATCTATCGCGCGCGCCTATCAGAAAATGAAAAATATCCGTTTCGAGGGTATGTTCTATAGAAAGGATATAGGAGCGAAAGGATTGTACTCGCAGCCCGAATAACCCGAACCGTCAACTTAACAAAGGGAGAACCGAATGAAAATTTTTCAACTTGCCCGGGAGGGAAGTCAATTCTATTCAATATCAAAAAAAATC
>JABLXV010000064.1 GCA_013177895.1 Brevinematales bacterium
GATGAAGAACATAATCATCGCGACCACAAGGAGAAGCACCGCTGTCGGGAAGCCCGACTGCATGAGGATAATAAAGAATATGGCGGCTACCAGCAGCAGCGGGGGAAGTATGCCGAAGGTGAAATCCTCGAGCTTGGACTGTTTCTTCGCGAGGATATAAGAAAGGTAGATAATTACCGTTATTTTAGCGAGTTCGGACGGGTTAAACAGGAACAGGCGGAAATCGATCCAACGGCGCGCGCCGCCGCTGTATTTCCCGATACCTGGAATAAATACCGCTATCAGAAGGAGTATCGTAATAATGACGATCGGTTTGACGAAGTCCTTCAGGCGGGTATAGTCGAACATCATGAAGAATATCAGCACGCCCATTGTGGGCAACGCCCAGATCAACTGGCGGATAAAGAAGTAGTACGGACTCACCTCGTAGGTCTTCGCGGCGTAGAAACTCGCGCTCATCACGAAAATGATGCCGACAAGAATCATCCCCACCACGCAGAAGAATATGACGCGGTCCATCCGCTCCCATATACTCCCGCGTCCGGTTCCCACCTTCGCTATCCCATGACGGACAGATTATTGCCCGGAGTTCTTTTTCTGCGCGGCCTGTTTCAGTAAGCCCTGTACCTGCTGGATAGCGGCTTTCTGCTGGCTTGATGCCATCGGGTCTTTCCCGATTATATCGAGGAACTTATTCATATATTTTTCGGCTTCGCCCCATTTCTGCTTCTCGTACGCGAGCATCGCTATAGTATAGTAGAAGCTGTAGTTATTCGCGGGGGGAGTAAGCGTCTCGATATTTTTAGCAATCGTGTACGCCTCGTCCTTCTTGCCGAGCTGGAGCGCGGTCTGGAACGCCCAATTATTAAAGTTGGTGTCCTTCGCTTTGACAACTACCAGCTTCGTGAACAAATCGCCTACGCGCGCCATATACGGTTTATACTGCGAGAGGTTTGCCTTTGTGAAAACACTCCCGATAGTCGTTTTGATCATATCCAGCGTTATCTTGCCGGGCGACGCCTTCACCATATTTTCCATCTTCATCAGGTCGAGGATGGCGTTAACGAGCGAGACATTATCCTTCTGCGCGAGATTGGCCTTCATATCCTTGCCGATAATCGCGAGGAAATTGGTCATATATTCCTCGGTTTCCTTGTTATTGCTCTTCTCGAACGCGAGCCGTCCCATAGTCAGGAAGTACCCGGGGTCGGCGAACGACGGCATGGCCTTCCGCAGGTTCAGCCCGATCGTATATAAAAGGTCGTTCTTCTGGAACTGCATCGCTATACTGAACGCCCATGCGTCGAAATAAGCGTCCGCCTTCTTCAGCTCGATAAGTTTCGCGAACATCTCGTCCGCCCTCTGCATATAAGGCTGGAACTGGAACATATATCCCCTGAAGAACAGGTTCTCCATCACCATCTTGACCGTATTCAGGTCGATATTCGTCTGCTTGGCGGCGATCTGCTTTTCCAGACTGGACGCGAGAGTCAGGAGGTTGGTGGTGGTCATAGCCATCGTCTGCTGGAGGAAGTTCTCCATCCCGCCGAAATTCTTCCAAATCGGGTTCTTGGCATAATCATCCGTCGAACCCTTATAAAGCTTGAGTTGTCCTTTCAGTTGATTGAGCCATTTATCGATTTCCTTTCTGTCCTTCTCCTCGTTCTCGGGATGCTGGAGATAGTCGCGTATCAGGTAATTGAACATGACCGAATAAGTGCCGAAGGAGTTGGGATACAGGGTGAGCGCCTTATCGAGCATTTCGCCCGCCTTCGCGATCAGCTTCTCGTCCATTTTATTATTCAGGTAGATAACCGCGATATTATGCAGTACCGATATGGAATCATGCCCGTAATACAACGCTTCCTCGAAATAGGTCATCGCGTTCGTCCATGCCTGCCAGATATGGCTATCGAGTTCCTTGATAATATCCGGGCGGGTCTCGGACGATTTAATCACCTGGAGCTCGTTGATACGGTCGAGGTAAATTTCGCCCATCTGGTAATCGTAGTTGATGACGATTTCACGGGTGAGGTAATCGAGGAATTGCGCGTTCTTGATATCCTTCCAGCGGATGAGGAAGTCGCTGAAATAGTCGGTATCCTGCGGGGACGGGTACATCTTGACAAACTTGACCATCCCGCCGGATTTCGCGACATATCCCTGCGCGGCGAGGGAGTCGATCTTTTCCATCGTAAATTTCATATCCACGCTTTTGTGGAGCCATTCGGAAAATTTCTTCTGCGCGGCCGCGAACGGGATTTCATGCACCAGTTCGAGGTAATCCACCAGCGAGTATTCGATATGCTGTACTTTATACATGATACCGTAACGGTGATAGTAATAGTCGCCGAGCGTCCACGGTTCGGGGCGTTCCCATGTCAGGTACACCGGCCGCGTCCCTATCCAGTAGGGAATAAAGTACGGGTCTTTCATATCGCGGATATCTTTATAGAACGGTTCGTAGCCCGCGAAGATATAGGTGTCGACCAGCTTCATACGGTGCTGGAGGACTTCCGGGGTGATATAACGCATGTCGCCGTAGATACGGTTGAAGATGTTCCCCTTCTGGTCGTAAGGAGTGATATCCGGGCGAAGCTTCTCCGCGTAGATAAAGTACACTGTCGCGAACACCTGGTTATCGCCGCCCTCGGTCATCAGCACCGAGTTGGGTTCGGTGGATATCATCAGGTTCTTACCATAATCATGGTTCAGCCAGTTCAGGTGATAATCGTTGTATTTAAAGTTCTTTACGAACGGGATAAGCGCGATCAGAACGACTACAAAAGAAACAATAATGGTCAGAACATTCCAGTCTTTCTTGTCGTCGGGATTCATTTCAGGATAAGACATAACATTTATCTCCTTTTTCGGGGATTTATAAGGTTATAGTTTATAACAAAACCAATAAAAAGACAATAAATTAACCTGTTCCGCCCACTGCGTGGGAGCTAAACCCGATATCATGCTGATTTCCCCCGTCAACTTCCAACCCGTGTTGAAGGCCCGGTTATCATTGAAGCCGCTCAGCGGCCTGCGTGGGGGCTAAACCCGACTGCTGCGCAGGCTATCCCCGATATCAACGTGATTTCCACCGTCGGCTTACATCCCGTGTTGATGGCACTGTCATCATTGACGAACGGTATCCGCTATGACATCGGGTAATATGGATATTGGAGTCGGAATCGCGGAATTGGTTACTTTAGTATGTAAAAAGTTTACAGGAGGGTGTTTCGGCTGCGCCCATGCTTCGACAGGCTCATGCTTCGACAGGCTCAGCATGACAATATCGTCATCCCGAGCTTGCCGAGGGATATTAACCTCTATTGCAAAATCACTTTTCAGGTACTAAAACGCAGTGATATAAATTGATTTTTTGTCTCAACCTACAGCCAGCCGAAATTTTCCGCCGTCGCTTTCATCCATTCGCCGACGGTCTGATAGACCCGCTTTTTCTTTTCGATACTATCCTTGTTCGGCGGTACGTCCATGAGTTCGGGGATTAAGGAATCGATCCGGTCAGGCCTGATTTCCTGCTCCGGCAGCAGGTACGCGAGCCAGTCCTTACGGGGTATGAAGGAGCCGTTTACCGCATAGACGAAACCGCAGAAGCATTCGAACGCCTCATGGAAATTCTGCGCCATCTGGGGATACGCCTCGCGGTACTCCCATTTTTCATAGCGGTACTCGCCGCAAAGATAAAAATACCGCCGGTAATTCACCATCGCGGTATCTCTCCGCGACCCCTGCTTTTTCGGGAATAATTGCCGGATGATAGAATCCATCTCGGGATATTTCGTGGTTAATACAACCGACTCTGAAAGGGCGAAGCATTCCGGTTCCGGTTTATTCGTATCGAATATGTGCGATAGGGTTTCCTCTTTAATCTGGAATCCCGTATCCAGAAACCGGGTACAATAATAAGGGATAAAGGGCTCCATATCCGGCCCGTATACATCCTGCAAATTCAACTTCCCCGTATCGGATATAATAGTCAGATCGACGAGAATTCCGAATTTCCCCATTCTGGCGTCCCCGCGCGCGGCCGAACCTGTCAGGAGAATGCTGGTGACATCGAACTTCGAGTCGATATCCTCCGCGAATAACTGCGCGATACGTCTTAACCCGCCGCAGAAACCCGATTGCTCCGCAATCATATCCCTGATACTTTTCATACTTTACCCCCGCTTCATTACAGCACTATCTCCTCCGGGAACCGTTCGCGGATATCGAGCATCGCGCCGAGCGCCAGCACCGTGCTCCACGCCGCGTCCGTATGGAAAAACCCCTTCGTACCGAACCCGCGGTGGATATAGTCCCAGTTCGTCTGGTTGACCTGCTCCGGCTGCCACCCGTCGAACTCCGGCCCGCGCCCGAGCCTTTCCTCCGGCGACGATACCAGCTGGACGCACGCACGCATCATCCCGCGCGCGAACTCCGCCCAGACCTCCTCGCCCGCCGCCTTCGCGAGACGCAGAAAGTCGTAGGCGATACGCATCCCGTAGAAGTCGAGATGGTGGTGCGCGACCGATACCCCGGTCATCCCGCGCGTACGGAAGCCCAGCTTGCCGAGCGGAGACCCGGACGGGAACGCCGCATCGTAAGTCCATACCCATGATAGGATATACTCCGCCGCACGCCGCGCGTATCCGGTATATTTCTTATCCGGGGTAAGCTCGTTGAGGTCGAGGAACGCGGTCAGGACGGCGCATCCCGCTTCCTTGTCGGCGCTGTCAGCGTCGAGAGTATCCGCGCCGAAATCCATCCGTTCCGCAAGCCCGCCGTAATACTCCGCCGCCTTCGCGAGCGCGGCGCGTACCGCCATGTCGCCCGAACGCAGACGTTCGAGCTCTACGAGCAATGTGATAATATAGGCGCCGTTCGTGCCGTATCCGTCGAGCTCCGCGCCGTCGAGTGTCCGCCACCGTCCGAAACTCCCGTCGGGGAGCTGATGCGCGAGGTAGAACCCGGCATTCTTCCGCGCGAGTTCGAGATACTCCGGGTGTTCGCGACCGGCCTGTTTCAGGAGACTGTAGAGCCGAAGGTAGCCGGACATCGTTTCGCCGTTCGCCCGCGCGTTCACCCCGTTCTTCCAGTCGTCACGGATGCCCGCGCCGAGATACCCGCCCCATTCCTTCTTCCTGAGACTGTACATATCCTGATGCGCGCCGTTATCGAACGTGCGGGAGATGAAAAACGCCGCGATGCCCTCGGCGGTGTCGGACTCGCCGAGCCGCGCGTACACAGTCGCCGCCTCCATCCCGCGTACCAGAAAACTCCCCGCAGTAAATTCATAGTAGCTCTGGAACAGCCCGTTACCCTTGCCCATCTTCACCCATACCCGCCCGGTATCGTCATGCTCGGTCAGGAAACGGAGGTGCGCGAGACGGCGCGCGAAGAACTCCGCGTAATCGGGAGTTTTCCCCTCCGCCGGGGCGAATTTTCCCCATGCCGCGCGGAAGATAGGCAGGTAAAAGTCCGCCGAGGTATGCGGGTTGTTATCGCTCAAGATATAGAAATCCCGTCGATAGACGTAGGGAATCTGCCCGGTTTTTATGGTAAGCGTCCGCCCTGTCGGGGCGGTCTGACCGCCGAGCACGATGCCCTTCTCGGTATAAGTCTTCGGAGTCTCGATAAACGGTATGGACAACCGGAACACGGGCGTATCCCCCTCGAGGAAGGCCGACGCGCTCCCGGTAAAACTATCGTCATGCGCGGGCGACATAAATACCCCGCGATAACCGGAATCCCCGTAGAGCGCGGTGCATCCCGGAAACGGCATCCTGTCCTCGCGGAACGACCACGGTACCGTAAGCCCGCCCCTCGGGAACTTGCCCTCGCCATGCTCGTTACCGCCGTACATCACCGCCGGCACAAGCCGTTGATCGAATCCCTGTCCGGGCGCGATGAGGTCGAAATAGAGGCGATACTCCCCGGGGCGCGTGATACGCCATTCCCGTTCGATACGCACCCCGTCATCCTCGTCGAAAAAACGGTCGGTAACAGTCAGCCCGATAAATTTCGCGGCCGCGGTCGTCCCGTCGATACTCACGAGCTCGGTCGGCAGCAGGATAGAGCCGTTATGCAGCACCGTGTAACGGATATACCCGGTCAATCCGTCGTCGTAGAGCGCGATATGATTCGCCTTAGGCAGCAATTCAATCCCGGGCATACTGTTCCTCCGAATTTATCACCGTTTGCTTGATTTTTTAAAATAAAAACTATCATAATAAGAGAGACCCAGTCTGTCAATAAGAATAACGTAACGGAGGGAAAAATGTACGATAAATACCGGGTTGCCGAGGATACGCATGTCAAACTGAAAGATTACGACCCCGCCGACAACGGGAAATTCGATAAGGCCGAGATGGAGGAGAAGACCGCGAAAAATCTCGAAGCGATGGACGAGCTCCAATATAAACTCTACGCCGAGGGGAAACGTTCGCTTCTCATCGTGCTTCAGGCGATGGACGCGGGCGGAAAGGACGGCACTATCCGCAAGGTGTTCGGCATCCTGAATCCGCAGGGCGTGCATGTTACCCCGTTCAAGTCGCCGACCGCCGAGGAGCTTTCCCACGACTTCCTCTGGCGTATCCACAGGAACACTCCCGCGAAGGGGTTGATCGGCATCTTCAACCGTTCCCACTACGAGGACGTGCTGATCGTGCGGGTCAACGACTGGATCGGCGATAAGGAGTGCGAACGGCGCTATAAGCAGATCAACGAGTTCGAGCGGATGCTGACCGACAGCGGCACGACCGTCCTGAAGTTCTATCTCCATATATCGAAGGACGAGCAGAAGAAGCGTTTCATGGAACGGCTGAACGACCCATCGAAGAAGTGGAAGTTCTGCAAGGGCGACCTCGATACCCGCAAGCAATGGGACAAATATATGCAGCAGTTCGAGGATGTATTCCGTAATACCAGTACCGGGCGCGCGCCGTGGTACATCGTACCGGCGGATAACAAGCGTTACCGGAACCTTGTCATCAGCAGTGTAGTCAGGGAGACCCTCGAGAAGATGGACCTCAAGTACCCGGAGCCGGAAGAAGGGCTGGAGGGACTCGTCATCGAATAGGAGCTCCCATGAAATCAATCAATACCGCCGCGATATTACTGGTACTGACGGTTGTTCCGTTATCCGGGGTCGCGCTCAAAACCAACTCGATGTATCATCCCGATAAGAAAAAGAATTGTATCATCGGGTGCAACCCCGAAAGCGCATTTTTCGCGCAGGCGCTGAATATTTCCAATATGTCGTTTATCATGCTCGACGCGTACGGGAGAATGTACGGCCCGTTCGGTTCGAACTCCCATACCGCTATCAGCCCGGACTGCACGGGTTACGCGTACACTAAGAGCGCGGACGGAAAGGACTCCGTATATGTCGACGGCGAAAAACTCGCGTCATACGATGAAGTCAAATTCCTAAAATTCCTTCCCGACAATACCGAACCGTCATTCGTATTCGAGGAAAACGGAAAGGAATATCTCTATTATAAGGGAATGTCCATCGGGGGATTCGACGAGATAACCGGGCTTGCATTGGCGGGCGATTCTAAAAGCTACGGGCTGATCTACCGGACCCACAGGAGCTATTACGTCCATACCGGGTTCACCAACGCCGGCCCGTACCTGAACTGCAAAGAATTGAAAATGTCCTACAACGGGCATTCCTGCGTCTTTATCGCGAAAACAACAAATACTACCTACCCCGGCGCGTCGAAGGACGCGGAAACCTCGATCAGCGCGGACGGTTCTATGAAGGGGATTTGCTACCTGAAAGAGAATTTATATTATGTGAGAGTCAACGATACGGAGTACGGGCCGTACGAATTCGCGTCCGCGCCCATATTTGGGAACGCCCCCGGGGAATTCGCGTTTTATTATGTAAATAGCGGAGGGTCTTTTATCCGTTACGGCGAACAAGTCATAGGCCCGTACGATTTCGCCTATAATTTTATATTCCTGCCGGGAAACCCCGGCTTCGCGTATATCGCCCAATCCGGCGGTAATTACTTTATCCGGCTGGGAGAGACCGAGGTTCTCGGGCCGTACCGTTACGCGGATATCCGCCTGATCGGCGGTAAGCTTCACCTGCTTATCGGGGCGAACGGGTCATTTTACTTCTGCGAGATGAAATAACCCTTCGGCATCCGCTGTCCGCGCCTCGACTTCGCCCGGCGGCCGCGTGCACTTCGGCATCCCCTACGGAAATACAGGCAGGCTCAGGGTGACTGTATTAGAAATCCCAATCGGTATTCCACCTATATAGACTGCTTCGTCATTTCATTCCTCGCAGTGACAAAATGACTATACCCCGGCTTCGCTCGGCTACCACATGCACATCGGCATCCCTTACGGGAATACAGGCAGGCTCAGGGTGACGAGGGCGGTCATACACAGTGTAATTAAAAAAGCCCCGGGCCTTTCGGCTTGTTGACAAACTGTTTTGTGTCATTGCGAGGCGTCATGGTGAGCCTGTCGAACCATAGCCGAAGCAATCTATCTTATTAATGTGTATAATGTTATATAGACTGCTTCTTCGCTTTGCTCATCGCAGTGACGGAAAATAGTTAAATTTCTGTCTTCGTCAACAGCCCCCTTTCGGCGCGGGGCGTCCATCAGTTTTATCCGGTACAAGTTTGAACTATTCGGAAATCTTGAAAATCACTTTTTTCAACCCGTTATACCCCTCGAAATAGAGCGCGCCGTTGAAGAGTACCGGGGCGCCGAACTCGCTGTCGAATGTTACCCCGCCGTCGGCGTCGATATTCTGGATCGCCTGCCCGTCATAGACGAACGGATAATACTTCGCCGCGGGACCCTGGCCGCGGAAGAACACCATCGTCGAATAATAGACCGGGTTTTCGTAATACTCTAGCAGCGACGAGTTATTCAGTACGGTCGATATGACCGAACCGTCGAATACGAACGGGAGATAGGTTCCCGCGGTATCGATACCGCCGAACAGGAGATTACTCCCCGCGACAACCGGATAATAGAACTTGTTGGTGTATTCCAGCGAATCGTTCATCGTGTTAAAAACGCCCATGCTGTCGATATAGTACATTTTATCGATACCCGCCAGCCACGGGTCATTATGTCCTTTGAAGAATATCCTTCCGTCGAAGATAATAGGTTCCTGGAAGAAACGCTGGTAATCCATCGAAAAGTCCCCGACATCCTTGATGGAGCTGCCGTCAAAATAGTAGACATGCTCCTGAGCCATGGAGTTATTGCCCTCGAAATAAAGGTCGTTTCCATAGAGAATCGGGTAGTCGAAGCCGCTCACATAAACGCTCGAAGTTATCGGTACGTTGGTAATCGCGCCGTTCAGGATCACATATAGCGGAAGTTTTCCGACATTGTTATCCCCCCGGAAATACAGCGCCCCGTTATACTCGATCCCGTTGGCGAAATCCCTGTTATAATCACTCCCCGCTGCCACGGTCAAATTGATAATTGAACTCCCGTCATGCGCGTAAGCTTTGAACTTACTCCCGTCGAAGCCCCGGAAGTACAGCTTGTTACCGGAAACAAAAGGTTCGCTGAACCCGGAAATATAGTCGCATCCGCTGTCGATAACGGCATCGCAGATATAGGAGTTCACGCAGAAATATAATTTTTCAGCCCCGTTGGTAGCCACGCCCCGGAAAAAGACCAGCCCGTAGAACGATACCGGCGACATGAAATTGCTCACATAATCGCAGCCTGTGTTGATATTCAGGTCGTACACCGCCGCTCCGTCAAACCCATACGCCAGACGGGTCGCGGATGCGTCCTTTCCCTCGAAGAAGAGGGTATCCCCCACCACTACGGGATAGGCAAAACCGCTGTCATAACCCCCGCTTGCCGTGCCCGCGTAACGGATCTTCAGTATCGATATAGTCGAGGATTCGACGTCCGATACGGTCATCCCGTCCTTAGCCGCGCACGCCTTCAGCGTCAAAGTGTAAGTTATAACGACATTCGTACCTGTAATAGCCGTACCGCTCGTGCGCGGGTCGGTACCGTCGATCGTGTACTTGATCGTCGCGCCCGCAGTCCCGCATGTCATCCATGCATACTGGTTGGTCAGGAACACACCGCCCCCGGGTATGATGGAAGGTTTCGCCACTTTCGGGGTGGTCGTCTTATCCCCGTCAGCAGCAGGACCGGCACATGCGGCAAGTACCCCAAAAAGCGCCGCGATAAACAACACCCATAAACCGCTTCGTCTTTTCATAGAAATCTCCTTTCACAGTCGTTATTCTACTATAACATTAATTGAGCCTAATTTCAATAGATTAAATGAAATAAACTGAATTTTTATCAAATAGTAAGTGTTTAATATACAATGATATAGAGAATTATTTAAATATTTTATCCGGTTTTTACGGATAAAATACTATAGACGGGAGGGATGGAATAGAACGGTTAAAACGATGCGAGCTCTGCGAGAATATTACGGTACTCGCTCTTTCCCATTTCCTTCATCAGCAGATCGTATGCCGTGCGGTCGAGCCCGATATAACTGTTTTCCAGCCGGAAATTACCGTTTTCGATACCGGACTTATACCCTAAGGAACGGAGAAGCGCGGCGACTTCCTCGATGCGTTCGTCGATAGCGGAGATCAGCGATGTGTACCGTTCGTCGATTTTCGCGAAAACCTGCCTGAACACCTGATTATCCATGATGTCTTTATATATCGAAGGGTGTTTTTCCTTCGCATAGAGGAGATAAGCAAGAATCCAATATCTGAATTCGGCGTATGCGCTATAGGTACTGACGATCCCGCGGATGTACTCGCCCCATGTAGTATCGTCCTGTTCCAGTTCGGTGCGGAAATAATCGAACAGCGAATAAACGGTCATCGCGCCATGATAGTAAGCGTTATACTCGTCGAGCAGAGCGAAAATCCCGTTCATCTGGGTGGATTGATACTTATGCGACGGATAAACATATACCTCGAAGCGGAAGGTCTGGAGTTTCTGCGGCACGAATTTATTAAGCTCCCCGCAGGGAAAGGTCTTCCCGAAACTCACCAGCACAGTTTCCTGTTCATCGATGCAGTAGGTATAATAATTGTACATGTAATCATATTCCCCCGTATCCCGAAGGATCAGGTACGAGTACTGCTTCGTAAACCCGTGATTCATCTCATGTACCGCGGTGGAAAGGCAACCGATCCGGTCGATCGGGGTCGAGCCATGTATGTACTCCTGATAACCCCCATCTTTTGAAAAAGAGATGGAAGATCCGCCAAGGTCTATCTTTTCAGGATAGTTGTCCAACGCCGCGATAATCGAATACCCTGTGGGATAATACTGATAGAGTATCTTGAGGAGATTGTCCTTTGGGGGTTGTTTCGCCTTGATGGAAACACTCCCCGGAATCTTATCCTGCGAGCCGGCTTTTTTAGCGGTTTTATTCATGGGAGGAAGCCCCGGGGTTTTATAGGCAGACTCCGCCGAAAAAATTCCGTTCGCGATAAGCATCGACAGAATAATCGTACCGAATAGTGTTTTCATAATACCCCCCGGAATAGGTTTAGGAAGCATATTATGATAGACTCAACAATGAGAAAATGTAAAGATATTGTTGGAAATAAAGCGATGCGCGCCGATTGAGTTAATGTACGCCTTTGGACGCGAGGAACGGGACATACTTCATATCAAGGTACTTGATATGCTTGATCAGCCAGTCGCGCAGGAAATTCAGGACGTCGAGCGATACGAGCATCTGCCCGTTCTCGAAATTTTTCCGGTGCTGCGCGAGTTTTTCGATAAAATCATGGTGCTGAGTTTTCTGCGCGTCCAATTCGGGGTATTTATGTTTGATGAGTAAATTCTCCTCATCGGTAAAATGTACCGCCGTGTAACTTTCCAATTCGGCGAACACCTCAGCGAGAGCCTGGCCGCCCTTCCCGTGGTTCATCGCCTCATGCAAGGTATTGATGATGCCGACGAGTTTTTTATGCTGGGTGTCGATTAACGCTATATTCGTATTCAGTTCGTCACGCCATTCGATAAAATCCATAGAGCGCTCCTTGAAATTCCAACTTTTTTACTTAATCCCTTTTTCGGTCAGGTAGACGGCGTATTTCTTATCCGAATCCGCGATATGGGAAATCAGCCAGTCCCTCAGGAAGTTCAGTACCTCAATAGAGACGAGCATCTTGCCCGACGCGAAATCCTGCTTGAACTGCTTCACCTTACTGACAAAATCGTCATGCTGGAACTTATGCCTGCCCAGCTCCGGGTATCCGTTATCGCTGAGTATTTTTTCCTCATAGGTGAAATGCACCGCGGAATAATTGGCCATCTCATCCAGGATAGATTCGAGGACGGACTTTCCCTTTCCTTCTCTCATCGCATCGTGAAGCGAATTAATCAGATCGACCAGCTTTTTATGCTGGTTATCAATATCCGCGATCTTAATATCCAGACTCGCGCTCCATTGCAGGTATCCCATAATAATGCCTCCTTTAATTTCCTCAATTTAGCGGCAACGAAACCCATGAGAAATCATCACTAGGATTCTTCATTGATTTTTTTAAGGCTGCTCAAGTATTCCTGATAGAGAATATTTTCTTCACGATTGATTCTATCCGCCAGTAATGCGCATAAACCGCCGAAGGAGCGGGCAAAATCAAAACCAGTACTGTCGGCAGAATATTTTTCAAAGAAATCTTCCACTTTTTCTAAAACAGTATCCATATCCTTGATAAACAGTTCCATTGTTTCGCGGATATGCTTGTCTTTCAAACCAGCTTGCTTTAAAACAGGATATAGATTTTTATCCTCGCTTTTTAAATGTTCTATCAGCATATTCTTCATAGAAAAAAGAAAATTCCTTCCTTCCCGGGTGGATATCCCTTTATCTTTTACATTTTTAATTGCCTCTTTAATTTCCGCATGTTCTTTTTGAAATTCTTCCAGATGGCTCTTCATTTTTTCAATACCTCGCGATTACAATAGTACGTTTAAATAATCACCCCATTAACAAACCAATATAAGCCGTGCGATAACCTTCCACCCTTTCAGAATAAGTTTATGCCAGCCCCTTCGGGCTTAAAAACGGGATATATTTCTTATCCGTCTCCGCTATATGATTGATAGTCCAGTCCCGCAGGAAGGTCAATATTTCTATAGAAAGAAGCATCTTCCCTTCGATGAAACCGTTCTGAAAATCGGTAACTTTTTTTATAAAGGACTCATGCTCCGCTTTATGCGCGGGATAATTGGGATACTGATACTTCAGCATCAGTTTTTCCTCGGCAGTGAAATGCTCCACGGAATACTTGGCAAGTTCGTCAAGGGTTACCGATAGAACATCCTTGCCCTTCCCCTGCTTCATAGCGTCATGCAGCAGATTTATCAGATCGATCAGGCGCTGGTGCTGGCGATCAATCTCGGGGATATTTACACTCAGCGTATCGTTCCATACCATAAATCCCATATCGGCCTCCAAATAACTTTATCATATAAAGATATACAGGATTCAATAAAATGTCAAAGGTTTCTGTTCACCTTAACATCTACTCCCAAGAACGTGAGTACATATTTGCATCGAATAACCGGGCGGTCTTCATTTAAATCCTTTGGTGTTCAGAAACATTCCGAACTTTGTATCGACCTCGGCGATATGATTGACAGTCCAGTCCCTGAGGAAATTCATCACCTCAATCGAGAGAAGCGCCTTCCCCGCCTCGAAGCCCTGCTTAAACTCGGTAACCTTCCGAATAAACGAATCGTGTTCCGTTTTATGCGCGTTATATCCGTCATAGGAATATTTCTGCATATAACGTTCCTCGGCGGAGAAATGCTCTACCGAATAGGTCGCAAGTTCATCCAACGTTGTTGAAAGGACGTCTTTACCCTTACCCATTTTCATCGCATCATACAGATTGTTAATCAAATCGATCAGATGCTTATGCTGGTTGTCAATCTCCATCACCGATATAGACAGATTATCAGACCATGACATAAATCCCATTATATCCTCCAAGATATATTCAGATAGTATCACTGATCAACGGCAGCGTAAAAAAGAACTTCGAACCGGAACCGTGAACACTCTCCACCCCGATCGACCCTTTATGCCCTTCGACGATATTTTTTGAAATGAGTAACCCGAGGCCCGTACTCTCCTCCCCATGCGCGGGACGATTCGAGCCCCTCGCGAACTCGTGAAATAATTCCGCGATATCCTCTTTTGATATCCCCGGGCCTTCGTCGGTGACAGAAGTCCTGACTGTATCGCCCTCGACCCCGGCTTCAATCGTAACCCGCGAACCCTCATTCGAATACTTGATCGCGTTCCCGATCAGATTATTCAGAACCTGAATGATTTTATTTTTATCGAAACGAAACAGGGGGATCTCGTCGTATATTTTTAACGCGATCGCTATACCTTTTTTCGCGGCCAGCACCCGGTTCAGCTTATAGTTATGGGCCAACGTATCGGAATAATCGTACTCATCCATATCGAGCGTGAGTTGTCCGCTCTCGATCTGCGACGACGTCAGCAGGTTTCTGATCAGGTGATTCATAAACCGCGTCGAACTGATTATCGATTCGATAAACTCCTGCTGTTCGCCGCTGAGTTTATTCCTCAGATCCTCCTGTAAAAACTTCGTATAAGTATCGATCGCGCTGAGAGGGTTTCTCAGATCGTGGGCGACTATCCCGAGGAACCGGTTTTTCGCCTTATTCAGTTCCTCGAGCCTGAGACGCTGTTCCTCCACCTCGCTCACGTCGTCCACAATCAAAAGCACCGTATCATCGCCGTTATAATGGATGAACTTGGTGGTATAAAGAAGGTACTTCATTATTTTCATGCCATGTATATAAAAACAGCGGGTGAGTTTATGCCTGAGCACTGTTATTTTTTCCGCGATGGTTCTTAAAATCGAGTTTCTGAGCTGGCATTCCGCGCAATACTCTGTTGTCCCGCACAACCCGCCCGATTCCTCGACATACATGCACTTGATCCCGTTTCCGCAGAGCTTACCGATAAAATCCGACGCGTCCTGCCCGAAAAGAACCTCCGCCGTATCGTTGATATTGATGATACGTGCCTCTTTATCCACTAAAAAGACCGCCGAGGTCAGGCTATTGACAAGCTTCTGTAAAAATTCCGTCGATTCTTTAATATCCTTTATATTGAATTTCATATTTTCCAAAATCCGTAATTATATCAGATAATAATAATAGAATTATATAAAAAAAGCAAGGGGGTGATTAAATTTTGTGCCGGGTAGTTTTTTATCACTATTCCGCGGAATACGATTAAAAAATAAGCTGTTCCGGGATAGCCTGCCGCCAGCACGTGTTAAAAAAGTGCTACCCCGGATAGCCCCTTCCTCTTGTCCCTCAATTAAAAAAGGGGCTGTCCCGGATAGCCCCTACCTCTTGTCCCTCAATTAAAAAAGGGGCTGCCGTATTGGCAACCCCTTCTATAGCCGTGTGTACTTATTAGCCCTTAATAATAGCTCCGGACGGGCAGGCGGATTCGCAGGCGCCGCAATCGGTACAAGTATCGGGATCGATCACATAGATATCTCCCTCACTGATAGCACCCACGGGACATTCGCTGATACAGACTCCGCAAGCAATACAGCTATCGGTAATCTTATATGCCATACTGGCCTCCTCAATATTCTTCGAGGCAAACAGTATAATGCTTTTTCGCCGGTATGTCAAATCGGAATTGAATTCCTTCTTTTTCGTTACTTTTTTTATGAAACGGCGTATGCTGTTATAGAATATTTCAGGAGGAAATTTATGAAAAAGTTTTTTAAGGGGTATCTGATCGGCCTGACCGTGCTCGCAATCGGCATGTTCGCCGCATGCGGTACCGCGACTAAGGGCGGTAATACCGTGAACGCGCCCCAGGCTCAAACGGTCGTTACCGGTAAACCGGTGATGATGGCCGAGTATGCGAAGAAGTCCAAGGATAAGTCCGCGCCTACGATGGATTCAAAGATTATGGTGAACGATGTGGTAATGGGGGGTGATGAAGAAACACCCGGCGTCGTACATAACACCGAGGATTACGACCATATCCAGGAAAACGAGTTCCTCGACGCGCTTAAGGTGCCGTTGTCCACATTCTCTATCGACGTCGATACCGCGGCTTACGCCAATGTCCGCCGGTTCCTGATGAGCGGGCAGATGCCTTATGCCGACGCGGTACGTATCGAAGAGCTTATCAATTACTTCAGCTACGACTATCCCGAACCCACCGGCGACGATCCGTTCTCGTTCACTACCGAACTGACGGAATGCCCGTGGAATCCCGCCCATAAGCTCCTTCTTATTGGGCTCCAGGCGAAAAAGGTGTCGTTCGAGAAACTCCCTCCCAATAACCTGACCTTCCTTCTCGACGTATCCGGTTCGATGTCCGACCCGAACAAACTTCCCCTCCTCATCAGCGCGATGAAGCTCCTTGTGAACACCCTGCGCCCCGAGGATAAGATCGCTATCGTAGTCTACGCCGGCGCCGCCGGTGTGATACTCGAACCCACGTCATGCTCCGAGAAGGAAAAAATAGTCAAGGCGATGGAAAAGCTTCAGGCCGGCGGTTCGACCGCGGGCGGAGCGGGTATCCAGCTCGCTTATAAGCTCGCCAAGGAGAACTTCAACAAGCAGGGTAACAACCGTGTCATCCTCTGCACCGACGGCGACTTCAATGTCGGCCCTTCCAGCGACGGCGAACTTGTTAAAATGATAGAAGAGAAGCGCAAGGAAGGCATCTACCTGACCGTCCTCGGCTTCGGTATGGGCAACTACAAGGACTCCAAGATGGAGCAGCTCGCCGATAAGGGCAACGGCAACTACGCTTATATCGACAACCTGATGGAAGCGAAGAAGGTGCTGGTCACCCAGATGGGCGGTACGCTGCTCACTATCGCGAAGGACGTCAAGATACAAATCGAGTTCAATCCCGCGCTGGTCAAGGAATACCGCCTGATCGGGTATGAAAACCGCATCATGGCCGCGAAAGATTTCGACGACGATACTAAGGACGCGGGCGAGCTCGGCTCCGGTCATACGGTCACCGTGCTCTATGAGATCGTTCTCTCCGACGGGAAAGCCTCGTCCGCCGACCTCAAGTACCAGAATGTCACGGTGAAAGAAGACGCGAAGGGGTCGAAGGAAATCGGCCAGATCAAGTTCCGCTACAAGAAACCCAACTCCGATACCAGCAAACTGATCGTCAGCCCGATGTACGACAAATCCATTATGTGGAAGGACGCGTCGCAGAACCTCAAGTGGGCGTCCGCTGTCGCCGAATGGGGCATGCTCCTGCGCGACTCGAAGTTCAAGGGCGAAGCCACCTACGCGCATGTCCTCGAGACCGCGAAGGCCGCGATCGGTAAGGACGAGTTCGGATACCGCAAGGAATTCATCCAGCTCGTGGAACTATCGAAAGGACTGAGCGGAAAGAAGTAACGCCTCGACTTCGCTCGGCGACCGATGATAATGTCATCGTGAGCAAAGCGAAGCGAACTATTAGAAAACATACCAATACCGCCCTCGGGGATTATCCTCCGGGGGCGGTTTTTATAGCTTTCACTCGGGATCATTGATAAAAAATTTTGCACGCTATATATGAAAAGGAATAGCTTTATTCAAATCTGCAATCAATGAAAAGGGCTGCCTCTATATTTCGGAGCAGCCCTCTTATTTGAATTTTAGTATTAATCTACAGGAAACAAATCGTAGTAGAAATGTTCCTGATTATAGATCGTTTTGAACCGTACTGAAAATACCCGCGTCCGTCCAAGGGCTGACATCATAACCGGTCGCCCCTGATTTCAGGTGTAAAGTACATCCTGCTACACCGCTGAATACAGACGACCCAAGAGTAGGAGCCGCAGAAGGATACATATTCACTGTCGTTAATGCCGTACAGTTTAAAAACGCCTGCTGGCCGATATTGGTTATATTAGCAGGAATACTTATAGAAATCAATCCGCAATCCTCAAATGCATTTGGGTCAATACGAAGCACACTATCGGGAATATTAATCGTTGTTAATCCTGTGCAACCGCCAAACATACCAAGAGCAATCCTTTTAAAGTTATTGGGTAATTTTATATTCGTCAATCCTGAACAAAAGGTAAACGTAAATCCAACAAAGTTGGTAACGCTATCTGGAATAAAAATTGATGTAATATTGGAGCATTCGTCAAATGCGCCCGAACCTATCTCGGTTACTGGAATCCCATTGATAGTATTAGGAATATTTAATACCCCTGAAAAAGCCTTCGAACATGCAGTAATTCTAATCCCCACGTTTGTAATAAATGTGAACGGAGAAACCAGCCATTTTGCGTACAAAACCGTCAGACTTGATACCTGATCTTCCGTAAACCGCCAAGGATTGACACAAGTTTCTTCTTTGTACCATCCTGTAAAAACATACCCATCCTTATAGGGAAAATCCGGCTCGGCTACATAGCTACCGGTTGCAATTTTTTGCGCACCCACACCGCTTCCGCCAAGCGAATCAAAAATAACATAGTATTCGCTCGAAGCGCCATCCCATTTAGCATATAATGTCATGTTGGCTGTTACTGTGTCTGCCGTGAATACCCAGGGATCAATGAAAGTAACATCTTTAAACCATCCCCCGAATGTCGAGTCGGATTTTGAAGGCGGATTGGGTTCTATCGCCTTTCCTCCATCCGAGACCACCTGCGCAGAAACATGGGTTCCGCCTAAGGAATCAAAATCGACAATAAACGTTTCTGAAGCAGTCGGCGCAACCTCACACCCCGTAACCACCATTAACGCCGGTAAAATTAAAACCCAAAGTAAATGCTGTACGATTTTCATCTGTATCCTCCATAAATTTAATGGAAAAAAGCAGTATCTACTCTATTTTTTTATTATATTACATTTGCTAATAACATTCAATTATTTTATCAATTATTTAACATACTTTTATTTGTATCTTGAAGTAATTTAGTATTTATAATATTACCCGCTAATCGACCCTCTTTTTTCCGCGCTTCGAAACCCCTATTGAATAACGATAATACACATATTATACGAATGTATTATTTTCTATATTGTATAGAGTTATAATATTACTAATATGTATATTGTTATCTAGTATTATTTTCATTTTTATATTGACAGAATTATATTATTATTATACTATGGCAAATATATCTTCAGGGGTGTAATATATGGGAATGCAAGATTATGTCGGAATGTCCGTTCTATAACGGCCGGATGGAGAACATGCCTAAAATGGCGGAATCGATGAAAAAAATCTTCTGCAAATTGGACAATTCGCAATGCGCGCGGTATATGGTATCTGCGGCGCTCGGAACAAATCATATTCCGCACGACCTCTACCCGGAGCAGTTCGAATGCGCGCAGAAGATCATACTTCAACAAACTAAACCATCCGCTACTCCGGTTGTACCTCAGGAGTGAATACTGCTGAGGTTTATTTTTATTTATTATACATATGTTATTTCCCTTGACAGGATTTTCAATTCACTTATAATAGTACCCTGTTAAGCATATGCTACATATATACACATCATCATAGTTGGATAGGAGGGTTTAATGTCGGATTGCGATTGCTTACAGGGTTGCCCGTTCTTTAACGATCAGATGGCCGATATGCCGAGCACGGCTGACGCGATGAAGGGTCTTTACTGTCAGGGCGATAATGCCTGCTGCGCGCGCTTCATGGTTTTTAAAGCTTTGGGGAAAGGGAAAGCCCCGGCCGACCTCTTTCCTTCCCAGTCCGACCGCGCGGAAGAAATTATCCGCAATTATGCGGGAATGTAGCCGATAACGATTTTTATTCCACACTATCCGGCAGCATCGGTTTTAGGGAAGTTCTAATAACTCTCACAAAGATACCAAATTCACCTGTTCTTTCTCCTATGATAAAAAACAATCTACTTATGTATTTTTCAGTATAAAATTCGGGAAGTCCTCGAACACCCATCCATTCTTGAGAGTATCATAGATAATCCCGAGCAGTTTTCGAGCTGTCGCGATAATT
>JABLXV010000065.1 GCA_013177895.1 Brevinematales bacterium
TCGCCCCTTAGTACTCGGAGTACCAGTTCTCCCTTTCTTTTCGCGCTGTTTCTTTGGCTCATTTTTCGTCTCCTTCTAAGCTATATTTTAGCTTAAAAAGTGCTCGCTTTCAACTGGGGCTATTATAGGTACCCCTAACCGTTTTCCGATCCGCATACCATATCCGGTGCGCCGCCATATTCGCAACCGGTTGATAAAAACGGATAACGGCGTCCCGCGCAAATATCGGGATGAACCTACGGAGTAGCCCTTTTTCTTGCCGGAATACCCGTTTCCGGTTAAAATACTCCAGCCAAAAACGGGAAGGGAATAGTATGGGTATCAATAAGCAATACGGTTACTCGTGGTCGTCCGGAAGGAAACAGTCCGAGAAGCCGTCTGCCCCGCGCAACCCGGGATTCATCCTGCTGATCGCGGTAGGGATACTCGGTATCGCGGTTATCAGCTTCGCGGCGTTCGGCCCGGTGGCGGAGAATACCTCGAAGGGCGTATCCGCGAATTCCGCCCCATCCCCGGAAGCCTCCGTTCCCCCGGCGGCGCTGACGCCCGATGCAGACCCTGTCTCTGTCGTTGAAACTCCCGCTGATTACCCTAAGGATGAACTGCTC
This sequence comes from Brevinematales bacterium, assembly GCA_013177895.1. Lineage (GTDB taxonomy): Bacteria > Spirochaetota > Brevinematia > Brevinematales > GWF1-51-8 > GWF1-51-8. The sequence goes on from JABLXV010000065.1 coordinate 609, forward strand.
GGCAAGATCAACCCGAAGCCGCACCCCTCGTTTATCGCGATTGACCAGAAATATACCCCCAAGACGGGAATTTACCTCCGCAAGGAAACCTACGCCGCGTTTATCAGGATGCACGACGCCGCGATGAAAGAAGGCGTGAAAATTTTCATTATCTCCGCGTTCCGTTCGTTCTACGACCAGAAAGCCATCTGGGAGCAGAAGTGGAACGGCGGCAAGACGGTCGCGGGAAAGAACCTCGCTAAAGAAGTGCCGGATTTTGTCGAACGCGCGAAATATATCCTGCTGTACAGTTCCATGCCCGGCACGTCCCGCCATCATTGGGGCACCGACATCGACCTGAACAGCCTCGAAAACTCCTACTTCGCGTCGGGAGACGGTAAAAAGATATACGACTGGCTTGCGAAGCACGCGGCGGAGTACGGGTTCTATCAGCCCTACACCCCGAAACCCTCCACCCGCGCCACCGGCTACGAAGAGGAAAAATGGCACTGGTCGTACCTCCCTGTCGCGAAGCCGATGATGCAGTCGTACCTGAAGACTATCTCATATTCCGACATTAACGGGTTCCTCGGATCGGAGACCGCCGCGAAACTCCAGGTGATCGAGAACTACGTCAAAGGTGTTAATCCCGCCTGTATTCCATAATTCCGCTTGAAATTCTCCGGAAACGGATATATGATATATATATTCAACAAGGAGGGCGGTATGTTTAATAAATCTTCTTTCATTCTTATCGGAATAATGACCCTGTTTTTATCGGGACTGTCCTGGGGTAAAGAGATCACGGTCAAGCCCGGCAACCCGAAAGACCTTTACGCGGCGGTTAACAACGCGCAGGACGGCGATACGATTATCCTCCGGGCGGGGAAATATTTCCTGAAGGATACCCTCGAGATCAACGGGATGGATAACCTGACGATTATCGGTATAGGTAAGGTCGATATCCTGCTGGCCGATGTTTACCAGGATGTGATCTCCATTGTCGATTGCGGAAAAATCTTTATCACGAATATCCATGCCCAGCACGTCCAGCCCCTCACGGAATACGAATGCCATGGTTCGGTGATACGTATCGAGAATACGCAGGAGACGCATATCTACGGCTGCGAACTGAACGGGTGCGGGGCTGTCGGGGTGAACGCGTACAACGCGGAAACCATCTATGTCGAAAACTGCTATGTCCATAATAATTCCTTCAACGCGTTCTATCTCTCCAAGGTGACATCGGTTAATATCCTGCATAACACTATCAAGGATAACAAGAGTTTCGCGCAGTTTTACGAATGCAAGGATATTATGATATACGGGAACGAGACTGCGAACAATACGGGTTACTGGGACGGAATGGGCGAATGACCCATACGGCTTAAAAAACTAACTTTATAAAGGAGTACGATATGAAGAAGGCTATGTTAATGTTGATTGGGTTATTGCTTCTGACCGGTTCTGTTTTCGCCGGAATGGCCGAACCGATTTCGATCGAGAATAAAAAATTCGGATTCTCGATCGAACTCTTTCCGGATTGGGTAATCGATCAAGATACCTTTAAAAAAACGGGAGAAATGTGGGCCCAAATTCCTCCCGATGAAGTACAAGGCATCTATTACACGTTTTATATCGTTCCGTTGAAGGGAAAATACGATGCGATCAAAAAAGATATCGTCAAGGGCTTCCGCAAGGAAATCTTTAAAAGTTTTGACGAGATGTACGGTAAGGAAAGCCTCACTATCAAAGTACATAAGAAATCGACATGTTCCAAAGTAAACGGCATCGAGGTCTGCTCGGCCGAGTTCAATTATGACTACCAGGCGGAAGGCCCCCAGCGGACTTATTTCGGTGTATTCAAGACAAAGAAGGGCGCATACCTGATATTCTTCTCGTCCAATCCCGAAAACTATGACTTGATGATTGACGATTTCAAGTCGATGGTCGTGGGGTCGATAAAATTGATTAAATAGCAGAAAGTATTATCATACGTGAGCAGCCTGACGGCTGCTCTTTTTTTATAAATGTCCTCTCCCTCATGCCTCCCTTTCCCGCTTCTCCACATGTATCCCGGAGTGACGCTTCCCACCGCCGTTCGCGCGTTTCCGCATCCGGGATTAAAGGTTTTTCTGCCGCAGCCTGTCCCGTTCGATAACAGTGAATTTCTTTTCGAGTTCTATTGTTGATTCCCGAACGATTTTCAGGAATATTTCCCCCGTTTCGTCGGGATTATGCGGGATGAATCGAAAAAGGACGATGCCCACGGTAAATTTCACATTATTCTTATGAATGATTTCGCCATAGTCCTTGTCAAACGTCAGGATAATACGGTTTTCCTCAGCCGATATCTGCATTACCTGAAAGTCGGTAATCCCCCTGTTTATCTCTTTTACCGATTGAATATCAATTCCGTTCCGGCGAAGGAATACTATCGAAGCGAAGGGGATGTTTTCATTGGCGAGGTATTTCATTATATTACCGGATATCAAACACGGCTTCGGTCTGCATACATTCACGGGTAAACGCGAAAACAGCCTGGAGCGACTCTTTCGTCAGGGCGGGATAATTTTTTAGGATATCCTCCTCGGACCATCCGTCTGAGAGAAGCCCGAGGATAAAATCGACCGCCAGCCGCGTTCCTTTTACAGTCGGTTTCCCGATCAATATCTCAGGGTCTGATACTATATAATCTTTCCAATTCATATTCGTCTCCGGGAACGTCGATAGGTTCATAGATATTGTATCCCGTTACACCCGGCTTGTCAAACAAAGCGTTATTCGATAAATATCCCTCATACCTCCCGCGTCCGCTTCTCCACATGTATCCCGGAGTGACGCTTTCCACCGCCGTTCGCGCGTTTCCGCATCCGGGTATGGGTGTATATCGCGTAACGCATCGCGTCCATCAGGTGGTCGTTATATTTCACCGGCTCGTCGGTCGCGTTCCCGGAGGCGTCGGTCACCCACTCGTAGTTCCGTATCTCCCGCAGGGTGTTCCTGCATCCCGGATCGATCCGCAGGTCGACCGACATCACCCGTTCGATCCCCGCCCGCACCGAGTACGGCGACTTGTCCGCGGGAAGGATACGGTATCCCGCGTAACCCCATTCGGTGATCTTGTCCGGGTCGGCGGAATCCCCGTAAACCAGCACGCGTTCCTTCAGCCCGGGCTGCATCCGCTCGAGCGCGTCGCCGGTCAGCCGGATGAACTCGGTATTCAGGCATCCCGCGCGGTAAACCTCGCCGATAATATGGAACACATCCCCCGCGCGCCCGATCAGGACGAACGCGAAATGCGACTGTCCGCCCCTGCCGAAGTCCACCCCGCCGATCAGTTCGTCGTACTGCGCGAGCGGGTCGCCCTCGGGACGCGCTTCCTCGCGGTAATGGCTATAGACGACGTTGCCCGCCGCGACCCATAGCCCCTCGATATTCCGGCGGTACCACACGCTCCCTTCGGGGATGGACAGCTTGAGGGATTCGAGGTACTCCGGGTCGAGGAACGTGTTATCGTCGAGCGAGAAGTGCCATGCCGATACCGCGAGCCTCCCGTTACGGAGCTTGAGGCCGCTCTTATCGATATAATCGGTCTTGACCGCGTGGTCGGGATTGCCGGGGTTGGTGTCCCAGAAGATACGCGCGCCCCTGCCGGAGCACCGCGCGAACGCCTGCCGCAGAGTCTCCGGGTGCTGCTCGGTAACCTCGTTGGCGTACCACCCGTGCGCGGTAAATCCCTTGAGACTGCGCGCGGCGTCGCTCTCCCCGCCCCCGAAGCAGACCACCGTGTTCCCGAATAGCTGGAACTCGTTGCGGGCATCGAGCGTAATATCGATCCCGAGCTGGGCGCCGAATTCGTCCACCACATTGCGTTTGACCGAGCCGAGCGTATTCCCGGTGATAATGAATTTTTTCCGCTGGTCGCGGAAGCGGTGGACATGGTCGAACCAGAGGAGATTGTTTACCGTGGTCTTGCCGCTCCGTACCGCGCCCTCGAGGATGAGGTGACGGGGTTCGTTCCCCAGATAGAATTCGATGACTTCCAGCTGACGGGGCGTCAGCTTGTCGCGCGTATTAATCCTCATCCGTCTCCCTGAGCCCCTCCAGGAAATACGCGATACGGTCCTCGATATCGTTCTTTTTATCGCCCCAAACCTTCGGCTTGCGCGTCTTGAGCCACACCATCACGGCGGAGAGTTCCGGCTGGACATGCTTGCGCACCGTCTTCACCGGGGTCAGGACAGGCTCGTCCTCCGCGTCGGGCGATACCTTCCAGTCGTAGGTGGTTTCGTCATAGGAATACCCGAGCGCGCGTTTGAGGAGCGACCCCTCGACCAGCGTATCGATCATATCCGCGCCGCCCTTCATCGACTGTTCGAACTCCGGGTGCTCCTTCCGCCAGCGCTGGAGAGTGGAGTGGCTTATCCCGATCTGCCGCGCGATATCCGCCGCGCCCATCCCGTTCTTCACCAGCCACACGGCGAGATGAGGATGGATCGCGCGGTCGTACGCCGTTTCAGTCGTTTTCACTCACAGCCTCCGTGTGACGCATCCTCAGCAGGCCCCGTAACGGGCGCTTGAGATAGACCAGTTCCCCGCCGATCCAGACCGCGGCGTAGTGACGGTGTTTCCATATCTGGTGACGTTCGTTCCGGTAGGAACGGTAGAGGATACGGCGGACGGTTTCCGCTTTTTCGGCGTCTCCCCCGCAGAGCGCGAGAAGCCCCTCGAAATTGAAAATCAGGTCCCTGTTCTCATCCCTGATCATATTTCCTCCTTGGATAGAAAGGCGTACAGGAAGCGGCGGAGTTTCTTCCGGTCGATCCTGCGGTAGATATTGTAGTACTGCCGCGAGCTGGACAGCCCGAGCGCGACGCACGTCTCCTCGATCGAGTAACGGTCGATGAAACGGAACCTGAGGAGTTCGTGCAGAGGGGACGGGAATTCGCGTTCGAGGCAGACGAAAAATTCGATCCGCTCGAACTCGGTCATACGCACTCCAGCGAGGCGGGGTGCCGTTCGGACAGGCGGAACATCGCCTCGAATTGCCCGGATTCGTTCAATACGAGCACGGTGCGGTCGATCGGGCTGCGCCATACCCGCTGCGCCTCGAGCTCGCCCACGCCGATCTCGCAGAGCTTGATCCGTGTCAGCGTCCCGTTGGTGATCATATAACGGTACCACTCGTACCGGTAACGACCCCCATGGAGGGGGGAAGTGTCGCGCGCAGGCATGGATGCCGAAGCCGACCGACCCCCTCCTCCCGTATGGGCGGAAGGCAAGCGGACGGGGGAAGTGTCGCGCGAAGATTGGCGCGTGAGCTTGATGACGTTCTTGAACAGGCGCGCCCGGTCGCGTCCCGGATTATAAAACACATAGGCGATCATCTCGCCGTCTTCGGTGAAATAGTCTCTGAGCATACGGTACTCGTCACGGCTGAGACGGACACGGCTTTCCTCCGCCGTCTTGCCGAAGTACTGCCGGATAAATGTCCTGACGCTTTTCGGTACGAGGTCGTGCTTTTTCGCGAACCGTCCTACCTGCAGATCAATATACTCCATTCCGAAACCTCCATCTGATTTCCTCTTCATTACGGTCGAAACAGCGTCGTCATCCCATCCCGGATACTTATCCCTATATCCCCAGAGTCTGTAATTCCTGAAACCAGTCCCGTCAGGCGGTACGCTTCGGCGCGGAGTGCGCGATACGTTCCTGGATAGCGGCGAGAAGGTCCGCCGCCTGCTGATACGTCAGCCGCTCGAGTACCCCGTTGCGGAACTTCTGGTACGCGAGCGCCCGCGCTTCGTCGAGAGTCATATAGCCCTGCTCGTTTATCTCGCGGAGTTCGTGGATGATGACGTTGCGGACAGTCGTCTCGATATCCGCGGGACGCCGTTTCCTCGGGAGGTTATCCGCGAGCATCTTTTCCGCCGAGCCGGGCAGAACCGCATGCAGCGCGTCTATCATCAAACGGCCCTGCTGTTCGTCCTGCGGCGCGATACCGGCGGCGCGTCCGGGAGTCTCGTCCGCGGGAAGCACGTCGAGCTCCTCCGCGGAGACCTCGCCGAACGCCAGAAGGTCGGAGATAGCGCGGTTTTTCGCGCGGGTCTCCGCCGTGGCGCGCAGGTAATGCGGGGTAAGCTCCCTGCTGCGCCCGTTATGCCGGGGCTCGGCCTGCGAGCACGCCCCGGTGCCGTCCATATACTGCCCGCCGGGAAGCACCGCGCGGACGGTCACAAAGTACGTCATCCCGGAGCGTTCGTCCTTCTCCTTCCATTCCTCCCGCTTCTCGACCGATACCCCGGCGATAGCGGCGAGTTTGCGCCAGTAACTCTTGCGCTTATAGGACTCCTTCCCGTAGGTGACGACATCGGCGCGCGGGTCGGTCAGCGCGGCAAGCATTTCCTTGCGGGCGCGGACAAATTCCTTCGCGCCGCCGATATCCCCGAAGCCGACCGCGCTATTCGGCTGAGCGCCGGGATTCTTCGCGACGGCTTCGGCAGCGGATTCCCCTCCGAGCGCCCGCGCCCCGTCCTGGGACACCGGCACATCCTGACCGTCATTCGTCGGCATAGTCTCCTCCTTGTTTACGCGCTGCGGAGCAGGCTCCCCAGCCTGCGCAGGGTGCTGTTCACCTGAGCGCGGGTATTCTCGTCGAACTTCTCCGATACGCAGATATTCTGTCCGCTCAGGAACGCGATCAGCATTCCTTCGTCGCGCAGTTCGCGCACGGATTCCCTGACGAGGTGCAGGGGTATCTGGAGCGCGAACGAGACCTGATCGAGGGTCTTGCGGTTGTAATACCCGCGCGCGCGTGTTTTGAGATAGTAACGAACCCGTTCTTTTTCCCTTTTCATTATTGAGCCTCCCTGAGTTTCATTTCGTGAAGCCAGCGGTTGTATTCCGCGAGTTCTTTTCGTACCCGGCGCGTCGTGCGCAGATGAACATAATGATTCATCGCCTTGCGTTCCCGTACACGCGCCACAAAATCCGTAATCTTTTCCCACATAGCCGCCTCCTTATCTGTTAATGTGATATATTTCCTTTGCTGGAAATAATTATCGCAAAAATGCTTGACAATCATCGCTAACTGTGATATAATTATATCACAGATTGGAGAACTAGTCAAGAGATTTCTTAAAAAATATCTCATATTGAGATTTTCCAGGAGGGCCTATGGGACCGGGTGAAGGGATTGGCGAACGGTTAAGAATAGTCCGCGACGAGTACGGGATGAACCAGAACGATTTCGCGGAACGGTTGGGGGTGAAGCAGAACGCGTTGAGCCAGTACGAGAACGGGCAGAGGAAAGTTCCGCCGGAGATCCAACAGATACTCGCGTCGGTATTCGGCATCAACCTGAACTGGCTACTGACCGGCGACGGCGAACGTGTCCTCGCGCCGGGCGCTGTCCCGGGGCTCGCGTCCGACGAAACCCCGTCGGGCGGGGATATGTTCCTGATCGACCTGATCGACGCGAGAGCATCGGCGGGGCACGGCTCGCAGAACCTCAACGAGTTCGATGTGATCGATACCATCCCGATCTCGCGGCGTTTCCTCTATCCCCACGACCCCCAGCGGGTGAAACTGGTCGAGGTCAGCGGGAACAGTATGGAGCCGACGTTATGGGACGGGGATTATGTCGCGGTCGCGGAGGGGGTAACCACCGGAAATAACGGGATATTCCTCGTGAACTGGGAGAAGGAGCTGTTCGTGAAACGCCTCCAGTTCAAGCTGAACTCCCTCAAGGTGGTCAGCGATAACCAGACGTACACCCCGCGGGAAGTGCACGACCAGGGCGACGATTTTTCGATCATCGGGCGCGTGATCTTCCAGATACGAAGGTTCTGAGGGCGACGGCTATTATCCCGCTTATATTAATTCTTATCCATCAAACAAACATTAAACTAATATTCATCATCTATCCGATATATTGTTGACGTATTGGTAGGAGGATAAAATGCATTTTAAAAAATACGAACGTAATCCAGATGAAACAAAACTTAATGATATAATTACGCATAGGTTTGTACATAGTTGGGATGGATTGTATAAACTATATCGAGATGAATTCCAGCATGCAAATGAGGAAGAAAATCTTTGGATATTCCGGGGTCAGGAGCGGGACGATTGGCCGATGGAGTCACTGCTAAGACGTTATTTGACTGGGTTTGAAATTAAACCTGAAGAATACCGTGATAAAGAACTTGGATTAATCCGAAAGTTTCAGCGGGAATACCAGCATTACAACAAATTTATTCCAGAAAAAAACGATCTTGTTCACTGGCTCTCTATTATGCAACATTACGGATGTCCGACACGTTTACTCGATTTCGATTATTCATTTTTTATTGCTCTTTGGATGGCAATTGAAGCAATAACCAAAATAAAAGACTCAGACTCATGGAGAGAAACTTGTAAGTCTAAACCATGTTTCCCAAATTATCCAGAGAATTATAAAATATGTCCTGGCGCAGCTTGTATCTGGGCAATCGAGAGCAAATGGCTGGATAAAAAGGTGAAACATTGTTCCCCCGCCAGATATGGAATTATCCGCCAATTAGAAAATAAATCGCCCAATAGTATTAACAATTATTCTATTCTAAACAATCGCCATTTTGGTGTTTATCCGGTCAATCCCTTCGAGCTGAATGAACGATTGAGGGTTCAACAGGGACTCTTTTTAATTCCATTTAATATCGAGCAATCGATGGAAGAAAATATTCTGGCTGTTATCGGAAAAGATGATAAAGAAATCAAAGCTAATATAATAAAAATTCATCTCTGCCTTTGTGAAAATAGCAAATTCATAAAGGATTGTCTCCGCGAACTCAAACGGATGGGGATAACAACTGCTTCTATCTATCCCGGTTTGGAAGGATACGCTCGATCTTTAAAAAACCTTATCCCGCTTGAAAAAGGATTCCTCGACCCGGGGGAATAATATATTATATTGACATATCCTGTAAATCCCGTAAAATAATATGTCCGTAATATGAATCCGGAGTCCCGAATGCAGAGTATTGCCGAGAAAAAAGATGAGTTTATCGATATCGTAAAATCCCTTCCCGAGGATATTTTAGCGGAAGTGCGGGATTATACCGATTTCCTTCTCGCGAAAAAGAAAAATGGATTATCCGCATTCACGGGAAAGATAATCGAAGAAGATAAAGAATTATTAAAAAGGCTGAGTTGTTAGTCAATATTTAACCGTTACCGTAAAAAAACTAGGGGAGTTTTCACTCCCCCGTTCTCGTATTTTACTAGACGGAAATTTCCGTTTCGCCGATATTCAGATAGCGCGCGGTGAAGCCCTTATCGAGCGTCACACCCGCCTCGGCTAATGTCTTCAGCACCTCCGCCTTCTGGGCGGTAATCCCCTTATCGCGCGACACCTCGAACCCGAAACGCACCTTCGCGCCGGGAAAATTATGCCCCGCGAGCCTGTCCGCGACTTTCTGGACGCTCGACGCGACCGTCTCGGCGATATCGGTCACCGTCTTCCAGAACATATCGAACTCCTGCCGCGCCTTGGCGTAACTCCCCGCCGGGGTATCGGTGAACCCGAGGTCGTCGGGCAATCCGAGGTTGCGGGCGATCGCCTTATTCTCCGACCATATTGCCTTCTCGAGCGCCTCGAATCCCCCGTCGGCATAGCGCGGCTCGAGGAACTTCACCTCCACCCCCGGCATCAAAGACCCGTCGATAGGGCTGAGGGCGCCGGGTAATGTCAGCCGCGCGTCGTCCTTGATACCCTCGACCATCGCCTGGAGCGCGTCCCATTCGGGGGTGCCGGGGCGGTAACGGTTCTCGTCGAAGGTCACGACGACTATCGGGAACGCGTAGTTCTCGAGGCCGAGGTTGCGGTAACGTTTCAGCACATCCTTGGTGTACCACTCGCGGTAGATTTTCTTGAGGTCGGACGTACCGTAATGGTAGGAGTCGGGGCGGACGTCGGGATAGGTAAAGATATGGAACCATTCGACCGGGTATTCCACCGAGTCGTACTTCACGGTCACCAGTTGGGCGAATTCGTCGGCGACAAACTCCACCTTCCGCGCGGGAAGGAGCCGTTCGTCCGCGATACGGTAACGCCCGTTCTCGTTCTTCCATACCTCCTCGAATAACGCGAACCCGTAAACGCGCGCGGAGAGGAGATTGCCGATAAAACGCCCGATATCGAGCGAACGGAGATTTTCGCGGACAAAGTCCGCCGCGCCGGTATCCTCGCTCTCGACATACCATTCGAGCGTCCGTACCGACGAGTTGACTATGCTCATTACCTGACTGATCCGGTCGTCGAGCATCATTTTCTCATAAATGCCCGTCACCGCGCGCCGTGAGGCGGAATTCCCGGGAAACTGGGCGAATTCTCCGCCCGTATGCATCAGGATATCGGGATTGCCCGTAAGAGAGCCCTTCGGGATAACCGCTATCGACGGTCTTCCCGCGGGCTTTTCCGTTGTCGGATTCATGAAGTCCTCCTTGCTGTTCTACTATATATACAGCAAAGATGACCCCGGTTATTTTACGTTTTTTAGTATCGGCGCTTCGCCGGAAACGGGATGAACTCCATGAGAATGACCCCGCTCGCGAGAAGGAGTATTCCTCCCAGCAGGAGCTGAATAGAAAAATCGACGGCGATAGTGAAGACTGTCAGGAGAAGCCCGGTGACGGCGATGAACCACTGCATCAGTGTCTCGAGCTTATTTTTATCCTTCACATAGAGAATAATCACGAAGCCGAGGGATGCGATAGAGATCGCGGACAGGATGCCACGCGACAGATCGACTAAAAATAACCCGATCCCGTTGGGAAATACCCCCACTCCCCCGCTGAACCAGAACACGGGGATTGCCACTCCCGCGCCGATTACTCCCATCAGAACCGAAATTTCCTTGCGCATCATTCCCTCCGTAATTATTTCGGAATTCCCCCAATTCACCGTTAATCCAGTATCTTTATCAGGCTATACATATCCTTATCGGAAATAGGCAGCACGCCCTTCTCGTTAAACGATATCTGTTCCTCGCGCTCGGTCTCCTGCAGGAGGTAATAGTCCAATTCCTCCAGATCCTGATACGCGAGCGTCTTGGTATGCGAATATAGTTCTATCGCCATATCCGCGACCGCGCTGACAAACCCGTACAGCCGCGAATAAGACTCCTGCGTCTTCTTGGACTTCGCCGTCTGCTTGAGTTCGAGCACCCGGTCGAACACCGCTTCTTTCCCGGTTTTTCCGGTCGTGTAGGCGAATACCACCTTCAAATCCTCTTTCGTCATCGCGGGATTACGCTTCAGCACGTCCTGAAACTGCGCGAGCATCATATCATGGCAATAATTGCTGACGTCCGATGCGGTCAATTTATAGGTCTCCATGAAATTCAATTCGTGGGTTTTATACGAGTCCGCATCGAACGGATACTGCCGTTCTAGGTCTTTCAGGAGATAGACCAAGTGCAGGGCATACTGCTTCTCGGTGATCACCCCGATATTCACTTCCATATAATCGCTGCTCTTCGGCTCGATGATCAATTCGTGCTGAAGGATAAGGAAGAGTCCGATCACAAATTCGTAAGGATGGTCGAGGGCTTTTTTATTCCGTGTGAGGCTCGACGAGAAATCCAGCACAAGGGTTTCAGCGCGGTAGGTCAGCTCGAAATCGAAAAACGCCGCCTGATCGGGCTGGTAATGATAGAGCTTGAGGATATACGCCACAGGCGGTATTTCGACATACCCGAACGGCGTAACCTCGGCGGCTTTAGCGACGCCCGTCGTCAATAGAGCCGGCGCAATCATCAAGATAAAACGAAATACCCTCAACTTTTTCAAAATTCATCCTTGAAATTCGTTTCCCAGTCCATATATTATAGCCGAAAAATCCGCTTTTTCCAATACCTAAGCGGGTTATCAGGAACATTTCCTATCTGATTTCATCGGTATCGCGGGGGGTAAAAGATAAGCGGATGGCGGCTATATCGAACAGATGGGGCAATGTTTTTCCCGTTCCTCAGCGACCGCGCGGAACCTGTAACCGAGCTGGTCATAGCAGAGATGCCGGACTGCCAACCCTCCCGGGCGCGTCAGGTAATCGACCGTCATCGACAGGCACGCCGACGCCACTATCGAGTTCAGTGTCACTACCGCCGGAGGAGTGACGTCCGTCCCGATAATATACCCGCGTTCGATACCCCGCCCCCGGGCGATATCGTCCTCCGCGCTCGCGGGATCGAGTCCCATACACCCGAGGCACGGTCCGTCGGGAAGAGCCGCGCGCACCTGCCCGCCCATTTCGGAGGGCGACGGCTCCGCCGCGAGATTGTCATCGAGAAAGATGCCGCTCCCCATATCGAACAACGGCTTCCGCGCGAGGAGCGCGAAGAGCTGCGCCGATACCCGCGCGTAATCGTTATCCACCCCCGCGATCAGGATATCGCATTCCGCGAAACTCTCATAGAGCTCAGCCGAGAACGCCTTCATGTGCGCGACGACATCGATACCCGCCCCGAACGACTCCAGTTCGCGCTTCAGCACATCCGCCTTCGGTTTGCCCGTGTCGCCCGGTAATGTCCCATACAGGCGGTTGCGGTTCGATTCTTCTATAATATCCGGGTCTGCTATCGTAAACTTCGCGAACCCGTGCCGTACCGCCGACAAGGCGAACGGGAAACCCAGCCCGCCCGCGCCGATCAGCCCGAGCCTCGCGCCGCGGAGCGTGTCGAAATTGCGCGCACCGAGCCAGAGCAGTGTCCGGTGATGGGCGTCGCCATGACCGGCGATCGTCCTTTCGAGCGGCGCGGAATAGTACGAACCGCCGTCCGCCATCGCGAGAGTGTCGACCCGCGCGCCGGAAAAGCGCGACGCCTCCGCCAGCGCGGGGAATATGTCACGGGTATCGCCGTGACCGAACAGCGAGAGCAGGGTGTCGCCGAGGAGGACATTCCACACCGGGCGCCCGGTATCCTCCTCCGCCGCGCGGAGACTGTATTCCACCGTATCGGCAAAACGCAGTTCGATGCGCTCCGCCGGGAGGTTGTGCCCCGATTCGCGGAGATACGGGGTATCCGGGATATAGGAGTCCCCGAGACGCCGGAACTCCATCGACCCGCCGGCCATCCCGCAAATCGCGCGGAACCGCGCGGGAGTTAAAAATACCTTAGCCATCGCACCTACCCTGTCCTATCTATTTCTAACGGTTGATACTGTTCCGGCTGTCTGCCTTTCTTCCCCGCCATGCTTCTCGGTATCCCCTCCACGCTTCGCGTGAAGGCAAGCTGCCGTCGCGGGACTCCTCACATCCCGCGAGTCGCGCACAATATTTCTTTGCCTCTTTTTTTTCCCTGTTGTTTGCATTTTGCCTTTTTCCCCCGCCTCTATGCCGCGCGTCTTCCGAGCAAAACGGGATTTAAACGCCGTTTGTTCGACGACCGTAGGGAGGAGTTACGGCGTTTCCCGTTTTGCGACCCTTCTTCCCCGAAGCGGCATCATGGCGGGGCGCTCTTTGGATACAGAAAGTATCATATCTCCCGTTCGCTTCGGTCATCTGGGGACTCCTATGTTATTTTACTTTAGTCCATATTACAATTTGACCAATTACTGATCCAATAATAAAAAATATCAATATAAATAAATCTAAATAGAATATTTCTGATTTTTTACCTTCTTTCTTATATTTTCTGTATGGAAAAATAAAAAATATTAAAGCCATAATAATCACCATTATCCAAGTAGGACTTATTCGATTATTCCATAAAAATATGATTAATGGCCCAAATATTTTTATTATCGCCGTTGTTCTAGGGTTAGTAGAATTACTAATGGCTTGATCTATATCATTTGAAGGCATAACAGCTGAATATATATTTCCAATAAATAGTGATATTTGTTTCAAATTAAAAATAATCATTTCTCTTTCTTACTCCCCTTTTTTATGGAACATCCCAGTACATCTGATTATCTTGTGTGGAATAACCACTCATATTTTGATTTGTATTTGTTCCTTGAAGATAAGGTAATGCCATGAATGCGGTACCCCATCCAAAGCCAACAAAAGATCCAAAATATTCATTAAACATCATTTCTTGTACTTGTCCTTGATTCAGAAACGTACTTGTAATAGTATTATAAAATCCTTGCGGTTTTAATATGACATTTTCCGAAGTTTGCCCAATATGAAATGGAACAATATCAATTATTACACTACCATATGATCCCACTGCAGAAGCAAAACTATTAATATTTGGGTTTTCTATTAATTCAACAGTATTTGCAACCGCAGATATCATATCCATTCCTATACCCACTCCCATTAAAGGCATACCAAATTCAGGAAAACCAGCAATGGATAATCCCAAACCTATTGTATTACACCAATAACCCGCTGTACTAAAAGTATTTCCAACCTGTCCTGCAGTCAGATTTTGCGTTTCCGCTTCATCACCGACTAATATATCAAATCCGTTACCACTACCGCCACCCATTAGAGTATAGTTGTTTGGTACGAGACTAGTATTTAGCCCATAGTAATCCGCTAATTGCTGCGCCGCTTGAGGATTGAAGAGATACGTGCTATGCACATTAGCTATCATCTCCGCTTCTGTCATATGATATCCGCTTCCGGCCACCAGCGACGGTCCCTGATAAGAAGCAGGTAACGGTTTCCCGTTCATATAATCTAAAAATGTTTGACTTGACATTCCACCCGGACTCGTAGCGCCCTGATGCATGGAAGGATTGTAAGCAAGCAAATTCATATACTGCATCGGGTTAGTTCCATAAGACGAACCCCCGCCGCCTGCGAATCCGCCTCCGCTCGAGCCCCCCATATTATTTATTATATTCTGTACGTTAGCTATAATTCCCGCTGCCTGAGCCTGCGCCTGCGCGGCTTCCTTCGCCGCCTTGGCGGCTTGCGCCGCGTCCCAGTTCTGCCATGACGCCATCTGCATATCCTTTGCCTTTTCCGCCAAATCCGCCTGCGCGAACTCCATGAACTTGTCGATCGCTTCCTGTCCGGTATACACCTTAGGGTTGCCGTCCCTGTCCTTTTCGGTCGGGCTGGTGTACCCGTTCTTCATGATGTCGTTGATCTTTCCCGCAAGCTGCTGCTTCAACGCCTCCGCAATCTGCGCGGTGCCCTCTTCGCCGGTTACCGAACGGTCGAAATAATTGAGCGCTTTCGCCAGCTTCATAACTGACCCCTACTGTAATCTACCCGATGTTATATTCCTTCTCCAGCTTATCGTAATAATTGATGACCTGCCGGACATACTCCCGCTTCTTGGGGTACGGCTGGTAGAAAAACGACCGCTTATACCCGTAGATGATCATATTCTTCAACTGCTTCGGCGTGATGTCGAAATTGTCGATCGCGAGCTTGAGTTCCTTGGTGACGCTGGTGTGCGAGACGAGACGGTTATCGGTGCAGAGGGTGACCGACAGGCTGTTGTCGAGCATTTTGCCGAACGAGTGGTCCTTGAGGGTCTTGATCGACGGGGTGGTCTGGAGGTTCGATGTGAGACAGACCTCGATCGTGATACGGCGGTCGGCGACATAATTCGCGAGGTTTTGGATATAGCGCTTCTTGTCGCGGATTTCCGGCGAGAATATCATCCCCTCGTCGAACAGGAAAAGCCCGTGCCCGATGCGGTCGGCGTTGAGTTTGGTGATCGCCTGGAAGATCGATTCCGGCCCGTATGCCTCGCCCGCGTGGACGGTCTTTTTAATGAAGTGCTTATGCACGATCTCGTAAGCCTCGCGGTGGTTATCGGCGGGATTGCCGTACTCGCTTCCCGCGAGGTCGAACCCGACGACCTGGATATCGCTGTTCTCGCGGAGCCGCACGGTTGCGCGGGCGGCCTCGAGCGAGGCCAGTCTGATCTGCTCGCGCGACGAGGAATGGGAATGCACCTTCGAGAGGAGTCCGTAGTATTTCGAGAAGTGGCTATTGAAGAAACGCATCGCGCAGATAATAATGCCGTATTCGAACGGAGGCTCGTTCGGCGGGAGGGATTGGTTGATCTCGGTACGCGCCCGCCGGAAACCCTTATCCGCCGCGCCGACCACATCCTCGAAACTCCGTCCGTCGTCCATCAGGAGCTGGGGCGCGAAACGCGCCTCGACATAACGCACTCCCTCGGCGAAATTATCGAACGCGAGCTCGTACGCGATCCGTTCGACCGCCTCGAGGTTCTGCATCACGGCGCACGTATAACCGAATCCCTTGAGGTACTCGTCGAGACTGGCGTAGTTCGCCTTGAATACGGTCTCGTTCAATCCGTCCTCGGTGTACGATGGGAGCTCGACCTTCATGGCACGCGCGAGCTCGATTAATGTGCCAGCCCGCAGGGAACCGTCGAGATGGACGTGCAGGTCGGTCTTGGGTATCGCCTTGAGAAATTTATCGTCATACATGGACATTTCTGCCTCCGGTTAATCTGTTTCAAATATTATAGAGGGGTTTAGATGGGTTTGCAAATATCCTTTTACTAAGTGGATTCTTATTAGCGTTCGATGGCGGCGGATTATCGCGTCACGGGTAGACGCTTTTTCCCGGCTCGAAGTCATGTATCGGGATTATGATATACTAGCCCCGATTTCACCCGAGCAGAAAATTATGCTAAAATATAGGGTAAAATCGGAGGAAGAAAATGTCAAAGGAAAGATGGAGCGCTCAGAAGAAGCAGGATATTGTAATACGGGTGATCAGAGGGGAATCGCTTGAAGAGCTTTCACGAGAATACAAAGTAACCGTGTCTGAGCTTCTGGAATGGCAAAGGTTGTTCCTGCAATCCGGCAGAGAGGGACTTAAAGTTCATGGAAAATCACCGGTTGAGAAGGAGCTTGAGAACGCGGAAAAGAAGATTGGGCGAATGGCTATGGAGTTGGAGCTTTATAAAAAAAAAAGAAGATTTCCTGAATCGGAAAAAAAAGAATTCATAGCGGAGTATGTCGGGAAAGAGAGCGAATACAACGGAAAACCATTTCCAGCAAGAACAGTGCTTTCCGTGGCGGGATTGAGTTCAGCGGCATACTACGGCAGGAAGAGTTCGGTACAGAAAAAGAAACGTGGACCGAAAACAGAAATTAATGACGATGAATTGCTGTCGCTGATCAAAGAAGAGATCGCGGGATTGAAATTTTACGGGATGGGATATATCAAAATTTGGATTAGGATAAATAGGAAGCTTGAGAAGAAAGGGTTATCGGTCGGTAAGGCAAGAACTTACAGGGTAATGAAGGACAATAATCTCCTCCAGAAAAGCCCGGAGAAGCCTGTGAAGAACAAGCATGACGGGAAGATCATAACCGGCAAACCGAACGTTATGTGGGCGACCGACGGGAAGCGGTTCTGGACGCGGAAGGAAGGATGGTGCTGGTTCTTCGGGGTCAGCGATCATTTCAACTCGGAGATTATCGCGTTTCATACCGCAGGGAACGGTGTCCGTTTCAGGGCTTGATGACGAAGTCGGATTTTTATTCTTTTCTGTCACTGCGAGTCCCCGCGCTACAATATTTTTTCGATGCGCGGGGTGAAGCAGTCTGTTTTATTTAATAACTAATAATAAAATAGATTGCTTCGGCTATGGTTCGGCATTCCGCTGAACGCGGGACCTGTCTGCCTTCTACCGAAGGTAGAAGGCAGGCAAGCGCTCACCATGACGCCTCGCAATGACAAAAAACAGTTCGTCAACACGCCCTTTCAGGAGGCGGTTTATCAGCGGGAATCACCATTTGTACCTGTATACTGAACCAGAAGTCGATCCCTTATCATTATCATAATATGCTCCGATAATCGCGGTATTTCCGTCAGGTGTGATCGCGATGCTATATCCGAAATTATCGTTAGCCTCTCCGTCGTATGCCGTCACTTTATTTGTCTCCCAAGTCAAGCCGTTCCAATGGAAACGATATACCGACCCGGATTCAGCTCCTTTATCGTCATCCCCGATCGCTCCTACGATAAACGTATTCCCGTCGGGTGTCAAATCAAGACTAAACCCGAATTTATCGTTGGGCGCACCGTCCGGAGCAGTGAATTTATTGGTGATCCAAATCGCGCCATCCTTCTTAAAAAGATATACCGATCCGGAATAATCTCCTTTATCGTCATCACCTACCGCGCTGACCAAAATCGTATTGGCATCTGGCGTAACCGCCAACCGGTATCCGAAGTAATCGAATTGAGATCCATCGTTAGGAAAAAACTTATTCGTGCTCCATGAGGAGCCGTTCCACTCAAAATGATATACGGATCCCGAACCCGAATCAATCGGATTTTCCATGTGCGCTCCGATAACCACAACATACCCGTTCGAAGAAATCCCTATCCCTTGTCCCATCCAATCATTCTGATATCCGTCATATGCGCCGAATCTGTTGGTTAACCATGCCGATCCGTTCCAACTATACAAATATGCGGAACCCGACATTGCCCATGAAAAATCGCTCTTAAACGCCCCAATCAGCACCTTATTTCCATCAGGAGTGATCTTGATACTGCATCCAAAAAAATCCTCCCCATTGCCGTCATGAGGCTTGAATATGGTTTCAACCCATGAAGAACCGTTCCATACATAACGATAGACGCTACCTCTTTGGGAATCGTCTCTCCACGCCCCGATAAAAATACTATTCCCGTCAGGGGAAATCGCAGTGTAATTCCCAAACTCGTCATTGGCCACGCCGCCCGTCGCATTAAACTTATTCGTTATCCAAACAACCCCATTCCAGAAAAAACGGTATGCCGATCCTGTTTTACGGTGAAGTCACCGCTACTGCGCTGTCATATGTAACCGCGACAAACACCCCGTTCCCGTAAGTAACTGACTGCCAGTCGGCGGAGATTGGAAGGGTTCGGGCGGTCCATGTGATCCCGTCGGGCGATGTCGCCGCTTTATCGCCGATATGTGAGACCGCGACAAACACCCCGTTCCCGTAAGTAACTGACTGCCAGTTGGCGGAGATTGGAAGGGTTCGGGCGGTCCATGTGATCCCGTCGGGCGATGTCGCCGCAATATCGCCG
>JABLXV010000066.1 GCA_013177895.1 Brevinematales bacterium
ATGTAACCGCGACAAACACCCCGTTCCCGTAAGAAACCGATGTCCATTTGGCGGAGATTGGAAGGGTTCGGGCGGTCCATGTGATCCCGTCGGGCGATGTCGCCGCTTTATCGCTGCCATATGTAACCGCGACAAACACCCCATTCCCGTAAGTGACTGAATACCATGAGGCGGAGCTTGGAAGGGTTCGAGCAGTCCATGTAATCCCGTCGGGCGATGTCGCCGCTTTATCGCTTTCGGAACCAATCACGACAAAGACGCCGTTCCCGTAAGTGACTGAATACCAATAGGCAGAGCTTGGAAGGGTTCGGGCAGTCCATGTGATCCCGTCGGGCGATGTCGCCGCTTTATCGCTTTGGGAAGCAATCGCGACAAAAACGCCGTTCCCGTAAGTGACTGGATACCATAAGGCGGAGCTTGGAAGGGTTCGGGCGGTCCATGTAGAGCCTGCAGGAATCCAATCTGCGTAAACCGTAAGATCTGCATTCACAGTCGTGCTTGCGGTAAACTCCGTACCGCCGCCGTTTGTCGCCGTAAACCATCCGCCGAAGTTATAACCCGTGTTTGTCGGCGCGGCAGGCAGGGTTCCCACTGTAGTTGCAGGGAATGTCACCGTTTGTGGTGATACGGCGGAGCCGCCATCGCTATCATAGAAAACAAAGTATATAAAATTCCACTTCGCGTAAACCGTTATATTCGTTTCAACAGTCGTGGCAGCTGTAAACTCTGTTCCGCCGCCGTTTAACGCTGTATACCATCCCCCGAAGCTATACCCCGTCTTTGTCGGAACTGTTGGTAGCACGCCTACTGTGGTGGCGGGCGACGTGACCGTTTGGGGCGTTACGATGTTTCCGCCATCGCTATTATAGGTAACGGTGTAGGAATAGCTGTTCCACTTCGCGTAAACCGTTATATTCGTCTCAACAGTCGTGGCAGCTGTAAACTCTGTTCCGTCGCCGTTTAACGCTGTATACCATCCCCCGAAGATATACCCCGTCTTAGTCGGAACTGTTGGTAATACGCCTACTGTGGTGGCAGGCGATGTGACCGTTTGGGGCGTTACGATGTTTCCGCCGTCGCTATTATAGGTAACGGTGTAGGAATAACTATTCCATTTCGCGTAAACCGTAATATTTGACGCAACAGTTGTGGTAGCGGTAAACTCTGTTCCGCCGCCGTTTGTCGCCGTGTACCATCCGCCGAAGGTATATCCCGTCATTGTGGGAGCATTCGGTAGCACGCCTACTGTGGTGGCGGGCAACGTTACAGTTTGTGGCGCTACGACGCTTCCGCCATCGCTATTATAGAAAACAATATAGATAATATTCCACTTCGCATATACCGTAATATTAGACACAACAGTTGTACTGGCGGTAAACTCCGTTCCGCCGCCGTCTGTCGCTGTGTACCACCCGCCGAAGGCATATCCAGTCTTAGTCGGCGCAGTCGGTAACGCAACTACTGATGTTGCCGGGGAAGTTACCACAATATTTGTAGGACTCGCCGGTACCGTAGCGCTCTGACTATCAAAAGTTACCGTGTAAGATATTGCGCCAGGCGCCAGCGTACAGCCGGTAAAGGCAAGTAGAGTCATTACTGTTAGGGCATTCATGAATAAAAGCAATCTTTTCATCTATAATCCTCCTTTCAAACGATATCTTTTATTTTATCTCCTCCGCCCGAATGAGTCAACGTTTAATTTTATTCCGATATGAAAATGTTTGAAGTGGCGGTATCATTTTTAGTTTTCATATTATTTTCCGGTAGTACGTTAATCTTTGTAGGGGAGAAGATTTCAAGTTTCGGCGCGGTAGTATCGATCTTGTCTTTTATCAGCAAGTATGAAATATCCCCGGGCTGTAACAATTCGGAGAAGAATTCGCAATTTACAACAGTAGTAGCAAAAACAAATAAGATTATTAATAAGAAAAGCTTGTTTTTTACCATAATCTACCCCCGACAATGAATTAAACCGAAAAAAGTCATTCCTTATATCTTATTATGAATTGGTTTTTAAATAAAAGAAAGTATTTATGCATAGACTAGCCCCATTCTCGTTGAATGAAACCGCGCCTATCCCTTCACCGTTATTTTCAACTCCTCGAACCTGTCCGCGCGGTAATTAAAAACCTCCGCCGCGTACCCGTCCCCGCTCAGCACCACACGAAAAAACCGCGCGCGCGGGTTCCATTCCCGGACGTCGCACGTGTTGAAACCGTTATTGACGTTATCGACCGGTGAAAAACGGGCGGGGTATCCTCGGGGGTGTGAATGTATTTGCAGGAACGAGAGCCCCGTACCGGCGCGAAGTTTCCTGATCAGCGGATATCCCGCTTCCGCGCGCAGTGTGACCGCCGCCTCGTCCCGTCGGGCGTAGTCCTCCTCGCGCGGGTAGTACCATTCCTCCGCGCGATAGGCGGCCAATCCCGTCTTCCGGCAGAGCGCGAGGATCATCCGTTCGCCCGCGTCGGCAAACAGGTACGCGCGAATCCGCGACATCTCCGCGTCGGTGAGGATAAGCCTCATTCCGCGCCGAGGGTGAAATCCGAAAGGGCGTCGAGTTCGTCGTTATTCTTCAGTTTGGCGGGCGCGGTCCGGTCGTCCAGTTTTTCGAGGTCGCCCTTCTCGTTGATACGGTAGAGGTTTTTCCGCGCGGGGATATCGAATTTCTCCCTAATCTTGCTCACTTCGATCTTCTCGAATTCTTCCTTGCGGTTCTTATAGCTTAACGTAAACATCCGCGTACCTCCTCCAGAACGTTTCTCAGTTCGCCGGTTAAATCTATCCTGTTTGAAAAATAGAGTTCGATAATGATACGCACGATATCCTCGCGGGCCTTGTCGATCGTGTCCGTATTGTACGGGTTGTCCTGCGAAAGCTCCGACCCGGCGATCTTCAGGATGATGTCCGCCGCAGGCAGGGGAATCGCCTTGAAGAACGGGGCGAACGGCTCGAGGTCCGATATCCCGGTGAACGCCTTCGCGAACAGGGGAAACCCGCCCGCCGCGAACACCTTGAACATCGAGAACCGCCCGTTCAATCCGTTCAGCCATCGATCCCACGGCGGCTCTTTGCGGTTCCTGACCTGCAGGAAACAGTTATTCGCGAGACGGTCGCGCAGAAGTTTGACCAGTTCCACCCGCGCGATATTCACCGCGTATGCCGAGACCACGTTGTCCCGGAAGTAGTCCTTTTCCTTTTTATAGTCGGCTTGCCCGCGTTTGGAAATCCGCGAGAGGATGCGCCGTTCGGCCTGTTCGTCATAGTCGGCGATCAGGAAACATTTCGCGATACGGGTAATCCCTATCCGGTGTACAATATACTCGATCTCCGCGTCGCCGGCCTCGAGAATCCACCTGTCGGCGGGTTTCCGCATCAGGAGCTCGATATCCTGTATCGTTTCGACCGCGTCACGGAACTCCTCGTACTTCCGCAGGGATTCCATCCGCAGTCCGTCGAAGAAGATCGTATGCCCCATCGCGGTCTTCGCGGAGTAGATGACGTTCCGGAACCAGTCGGGGTCGTCGACCTTCCTGAAAAAATCCATCTCGTCCATCACGCCCTTCCGGTGCGACTTCGACACGTTCTCGAGCACCTTGTTCTCGATTTCGGGATAGTGCACGACGAGCGACGCGAGCTGTTCGTAGTTCAGGTAGTGCCTGCCGAGGAGGTGGCTGAACAGCTTCTGCGCCTCGGCGTTCTCGAGCTTCCGGAGGAAATTGTCCACCCTCCACGGGAAGATGTCCATCCCGCTCACGATGAAAAACGCCCACTCCTTGAGTATCCGGAACAGGTTCGCGACACTCAGATCGGTAAGCTGGATATTTTCCGACGAGCGTTTCACGAGGAAATTCAGGAACTGGTAGGGGATAATCATATAGAAGAAAATATTACGGTCTGTCATATGCGCGATATACTCGATCACCACCGTATTCTTCACCGTCTGCTCCGCGACATTCGTGAAATCCACCGGGCGCGACGCCTCCTTATTCGGGACAATGTCGAAACGGATAAAGGTCAGCGCCTCGATATGGTCGAGTCCCCCCGCGAGCCGTTCCAGCACGAGCTCGAACGGGAAATATTGATCATCGGCGGGCTTGTGCAGAAGCACTACGGGGAACGCGAAATTATCGCCCGACGTATAGTTCAGGCGATGCCCGGAATAGACCGCGCGTTCGTACGCGAACTCCCCCACGCTGACCGAGTTCGCCTGTATGAACACGTCGCGGGTCTCCCCTGCGGGCGTATCCGTTTCGCCCGTATCGCGATACGGGACAAACAGCTCGCTGATAATCATGTCCGACTGCCGGTAGGTCATATAGTCCGGGGCGGTATTTTCAGGCATAGATTCTCCCGGAAATATTATATTCGGGAAGGATAATTCTTTCAAGAACAATTAATCGAATATCAGGCATTTCTCATCGAGGATAAATTTCACTTCAGATTCTCTATGGGATAGGTTTCAGAACGGGTAAGTTCCCCCGCGAACGAAAGGGCTGCCTGAATATCCTCACGGGAAATATTCGGGTAATTGGCGATTATTTCATCGACCGATAATCCCGGGGCAAGGTCCGCAATCAGATTGCTGATAAGTACTCGTGTCCCTTTAATAACCGGTTTCCCATGACATATATTCGGATCGATTACGACTCTTTGTTTCATATTACTCTCCGTATCCATTATACTTCATCAGTTTTATTAAGTCAAACGATAACGGTTTCAGGTTCAATCCCATACCCACTTCATGTTCCTCCAGTTATGGGAGAACTGGAACGCGTCCATCTCCTGCTTCTGCCGCTCGATAATCGCTTCGCGTCCCAGGTACATCGCGTAGAGCTGGTTCAGCATATCCGGGTCGCCGATGATAATCCGGTGGAGCGCCAGATACACCTGGCGGATATGTTCCCGAAACCCGATATAGTTGCCGAACAGGGCGTCATTCTCCCCTTCCGCGCTGCCGTCCGATTCCGGCAGCCTTATCCCGCCCGGCGCGTCCTCAGCCGCGTGAAAGCATACCCAGAACCATCCCCACTGCTTTTCGTAATCCTTGGGCATCTTCACGGAAAGTTTATCCAGATACGCGTGTATCGTTTTTACATTGGAGGTTTCCGGTATCAGGTGGTATTTCGCGTCGGTATGCTTGAGGAGCACCCATGTATTCATGATATTCATCCCGAAGCCGAATCCCGGCGGGATTTCGAAGAACAGGTAGGTCTTCCCGCAGGAGTATCCCTCGGGGACTTTAAAGTTCTTGAGCAATACCGCGGACTGGTCGGGCATCTCCAGTATGCCGCCCCCGTACTCCTCCTTCACCTCGCGTAACGCCCACTTATAAAACGACTGCCGTATCATTTCGCCGCCTCCCCGAAGAAACCTATCCCGCGGTAGACAAGGAACTCCTCGCGGAGCCTCTTATACGCCTTCTCGATAAAACCGAGGCTGAGGAGGCGGGAACGGTTGATATTCTCGTTATAGATATCCTCCGCGATAGAAAACTCCGTGAACGGCAGTTTCCGCGCGGTATCATAAAAAAGTTTGCGCGCGTCGTTCTCATTCAAAGGGGACGACGGATGATATCGGAATATATCGAAAAAGTTGACGAATTTCTCGTAGCCGAACAGGTTATAGAGAAGACATACGTCCCCGGAGGACATCCCCGCGAAAAGTTCACCCATCCCCTTCATATCGAGGACATCCTTCCGCGCGTCCTCCCGTTTGAGAATCTCCCGTTCGAGGTACTCGTAGAGCGCGAGGTAATGCGATACCCGGAGGCGCTCCCTCTCCTCGCGCGGGATGGAATGCACCTTCGCCTTGAACTCCCCGATCGCGTTATGCATCTCGTCCTGAAATACCGGCTTGAACAGCCCGTACAGCCCCGCGAGGAATCTTTCTCCCTCGAACGCCGCTATCGCGATCAGGCGCTCCTTCCCGTCGCCCGTAATCAACGGATTGACCGCGCGCGAATCGATAATCATCCCGATCATCTTACCGAGGGGCAGAATACTCTCCTTCCTCCTGAAACGGATATTCCTGATCAGGGCGGTCAGGCCGCGGAGATGGGAGTTATCCGGGAGGAGCGGGATAAGTACCTTGGGATCGTCGGTCCATACGCGCGAGGCCGCCTGCCGGAGCTGGTAAAACACCTGATTGCGCCACCGGAAGCGTTCATAATCCCCAACGAGGCCGATATTTACCGATGCGCGGTACTGGTCGAGGAGCGCGGTATTCCTGACCGATAGCATTTCGCGGATAATCCCGTACTCCGGGCGCAGGTTGACCAGGGTCGCCAGATGCGGAAGATTGACCGTTCCCGACTGGAGCATCCGCGACAGCATCTGCGACAGCTTGCCCGCGCCCTCCTTGTCGGCAAGGTCTTCCCTAATAAGTAGATTGGGCACGCTGTAAAAAAAATCCCCTCGCCCGAACACGATGCTGTTCTCGACCGATTCTATCCTGCGGAGCTGATCGTTATCATTCGATTCGGCGGTCACAAAACGGGGCTCGGTCTCGGCGATATATCCGAAGCCGCAGAGCGCGAGCAGGTTCGCGAGGGCGGGCCACGGCAGAAGGATATAGACCGGACGCCCGCCGGTGGGTTCCTCGATAGTCAGCATGAGCTTCCCGGTACGCCATTCGTTCCCCGGGCTGGTGAGATAACGCACCCCGGCGTTCTCATGCCGGACGAACGCCCCGCCCGTATCCGGCAGGAACGCGTAGAACCGTTCCTCCGCGAGCAGGAGCATATCGGAATCGTCCGCGACCGGCTTCGACCCCCATCGGGAGATAGGCGCGCAGATAAAGACGAAATTTTTTATTATCGTCCCGAACTCGTTCTGCGTCCATGTGATGCTCTCGATATTCGCCTCGCAAAGCGGGGTAAAATCGAATGACGCGGAAGGTTCGAGCGATTTGAAGCGGAAATCCCGGAATTGGGGGAGAAAAAACGAAAGGATGGTAAACACGCAGGAATCCGGGGCTTGCACATTCCCTCCCTATGGAAGCTTTATGGTCACTTCTAATAATCCTCTTTTCAATTAGATTATAAAGAAAAAGAGGACAAGGAAGTGACCATTGGGCGTATTTTTAAGATATATCATTACTATTGTTAAAAATGCTAATAGTGTTTGCGTCAGTCCCCGTCAGGGGAAAACCGCCCTTATGATATCGCGCGTTCCTTCATATTCGGGAACGTTTCGAGGATGATATCAAGTATCTCCTTCTTCAGTTCTTCCTTGGGATGCATCCCGTCGAGCACGCGAATCCGTTCATCCTCGCGGGCGAGCCTGAGATAAGCGTCGCGTACCGCGTAATGGAAGTCGTAGTTCTGCTTCTCGATACGGTCGAGCGCCAGATTGGCGGAACGTTTCCGTTCGAAACCCACCTCGGGAGGAAGGTCGATCAGGAAGGTCAGGTCGGGACGGCATCCCTGGATAGCCAGTTCGTTGAACTGCCGGACGATATCAAACCCGATTTTCCGGCCGCTCGCCTGATACGCGTAGGTGGAATGATAAAAACGGTCGCAGAGAACGACATACCCCTGCTCGAGGTAGGGCCGGATAGTCTCGTTGATATGCTGGTTGCGATCGGCGAGGAAAAGGAGGAGTTCCGCGATAGGAAACACCTTCTCATGCAGGACGATATTGCGGATCAGGTCTCCCAATATCGTGCCGCCGGGTTCCTTGGTCAGGATGCTGTTGATCCGGCGGGATTCGAGATAATTGTAGAGGTAGTTCGCCTGCGTGGATTTCCCGCATGCTTCGATACCCTCGAAGGTGATAAATACTCCGTTCATTCAATCTCCCGAATCTTGATATTTAGTGCGCTTCCGCTTAACATTATTATAAATGAAATCGGGCGTTATGTAAAATCCGCACTATTCATTTTATTTACAGATTAACGGTTTTAAGCTACAATAAACTAGATAAAGAATCTCTAACGGAGGGAAGCATGAAAAAGCTGATGTTCGGATTATTAAGTCTTTTATTCTTCGTCAATCTTGGCGCGGCCAAGAACCCCAAAGATTATACATTCTACGACAGCCTCGATCCGGCGGCGAGAAAAGAGTTTTCCGACGCGTGGTTGAGCGCGGGTAAGGCGTTCCTTGATGCGGGTAAATCCAAGAAAGCGAAAGCCAGCTTCTTATTCACATATTACCTCTATCCTATGGGCGATAGCTCCGACGAGGCATGCGGCTTGTTGAGCGGCAATTTTAAAGAGACCTATACCTACGACGCGGATAAGTTTTTCAGCTATTACATGAAGCACGGGAAAAGTCTCGCGGATACCGCGCAGAAACTGAACAATTTCCTGATGGCGCTTGTAGTAAAACCGTCCGACCCGGATGCGAATTTCGAGGCGGCGAAGGCTTATTACGAAATGGGCGATATGGAAAAAGCCAAGAGTTACCTGAAGTCCGCGATTGAAAACGGCCTCGATCCCGAGACGCTTCCTTCGGAATTTCAGACCCTGAACCAGTAACATTACGCGGGTTTTGCCCGTATCCAAGTTTAACTTTCTTTGCTGTTCTTGTCGATAATATAATGAAATCCGGTTAAGCGGCGATTTATCGTCGCTTTTCCTTTACTTTGGGGGAATGTTTGGAATTCATTGTGTTGGCAATCGTTCTCGTTGGTTTGACTGCTTTTTATCTCTTTCAAACCATGCACGATCGAAAAATGAAAGAAGCGGAAAAGGCATACGAGGACGGAAATCTCGACGTCGCTCTCTCCATCTTCATGGATTCCCTCAAGAAAAAGCCCGACGATGTGGACACCCTCTGGCACCTCGGAAATATCAACGAAGAAAAAGATAACAATCTTGAAGCGATCGGCTACTATACACGGATTCTGGGGATCGGTAAGGAATCGACCCTGTTCAGTAAATTCGAAGTGCTCCGCAGAGCCGGCCTCCTCTACCGTAAGGTCGACCGCGATAAGGAAGCCCTCGATTACCTCATGCAGGCCTATCAGCTTCTCTCCACCCAGAAGGACGTTATCGCCGGTATCGCCGACATCCTGTTTTCACAGAAACAGTTCTATCGCGCAATCCCCTACTATGAGCGCGGATTGCCCAGCATGACGGATAACGCCGCTTACCAGAGAGGATACGGCTTCAGCCTGCTGATGATCGATAATATCAACGACTCCATCGGAATCCTCGAAAAAGTCAACCTGATGACCTCGCACGATATGGAAGTAAAATACCTGCTGGCGTATCTGTATCTCCGCACCGGGGCGTATAACCGCTGCCGCGAAATGGTCGAGGAAGTGGTAAATTCCGATAAAATCATACTCTCCCTTCAGCAGATGTACTTCGCGCTCAAGATGCTGACGATGGCTTATATGCTCGATAAAAATTTCGAAGTAGCCAAGGAGCTTCACAAGAAACTCGAAGCGATGGTAGCGAACGAGGAGAATCCTCAGTGGCGGGAAGAGACCGCCATGCTGTTTATTTTCATGCGCATCAAGCAGGGATACTACGACCTCGCCCTCGAGAAACTCAACTCCATTCTCGACGTCGGGGTGGATACGTCGGAAATGAACGAGCAGGAGAAAAATAAGCTCAAAGAAAAACGCAGCCTGCTTTTCGAACTTCTGACCACGATGGACAAGTATAAAAAGGAAAAAGACCTGATCGCCCAGACCGGCGATCAACGCCGTTTCGACGTCAATTACTCGATACTTGAGGCTAACGCTAAGGACGCGAAGAAACAGCTCGACCAGATTTATACCGATTGGGAGAAATATTTCCTGACGAACGAGAACATCTGGCAGTTGTGGGGGCCGAAGGTTTCGCTGAGTTTCGACCCAACCCCGATCCTCGACCGTTTCTCCGAAGAGACGATGAAGGATATGAAGGAAAAATTCAAAACCGTGCAATCGAAGCCCCGCGAGGCCGCCCGAAGCCTGCGCGCGCTCGGGATCGACCCGAAAGACCCATGCCAATCCATGAAGGATATGGACTTCCCGTCGTTCGTCCTGTTCGGCAAGGAGATCGCCGACCGGATGGGATACCGCGTGCTCAGCGATACGATAAAAATCGACCAGGTCGCCTTCTCCGAAGGGCAGGGTTTCGATCTGTTCTGCGAGGATAAAGTTAAAAAAAACAAGACACTTATATTCGTGCGCCGTTGGAGAGAGCCTATCGGGTTCATCACCATTATGAACATGCTGGGCGCGCTGACCCAATTCGGCGCGGAAAATGTCATATTAATTTCGACAATCCCGCTCACCGATGAAGCACGCAATATAGTGGATAGAAATGATAAAATCAAGTTATACTTATGCGATGAGATCGGACATTTGCTAATGTAAGGCGTTAGATGGATTTTAGTGTACTTTATATCCTGGCTGTAGCCGCGATTGCGGTAATCTTGTACTTGGCTGTCATGAATATTGTCAAAGATAAAAGCAACTCCCTTGAAAAGGCGAATCGGCTGATCGAGTCCAAGGACTACGAAGGGGCGATGGAAGTCTATAATCAACTGATCCTGAAAAACGAGTTCAACCCGCTGTATCATGCGCTTCTCGCGTATGTTTTTTATCTGACTGAAAACTTCCAGCGCGCGGTGGTGGAATATGAAATCGCGCTGAAGAACCAGAAGGACTTATCGCTGAAGGAGATGAACAATATCAATAAATTCTGCGGCATCAGCTATTTCCATCTGAAAAATTTCCCCAAGGCATTTCTCGCGCTCTATAACGGGTTTATCACTAATCCGCAGGACGCGGAGATTTGTTATAATCTCGGGATGATTTATGCGTCTCAGCGGAAGTTCGAGAAGGCGTTGGATTATATGTCGCGCGCGGTGGGGCAGGAGCCGATGAACTATGAAGCGCACTATTTCACCGGGCTGGTCGCGACCGAGGCTAACCGGCGGGATATCGCTATCCGGGAATTCACCGTCGCGAAAAAAATCAACCCGCAGGCTGCCCTCGACCTTTATATCGGATGCCTGTTCAAGGAAAACAAGGACTTTATGAACGCTATCCGCAGCCTGAAAAGCGCCACACGGGGCAACCTCACCTTCGAGGATAAGACGAAAGCGTTAATCATGATGGGCGAATGCTATAAGGGACTTGGGCTGATCGAGGACGCGGTTACCGCGCTCGAGCTCGCCAAGCAGGAAACCGACTCGACCAGCGATCCGAAGGCATTCGAGATGAAAAAGAACGTCCTCTATAATCTGGGTATGGCCTATGTAAAGGACGGTAAGCCGGAAAAAGGCGTCTCAGCATGGAACGACCTCAAGCAATTCGATTTCTTCTATAAGGACGTGAAGGAACTGACTTCCGGGCAGTTGAGCGAGGATGTGATGGCGCGGGTGACCGAGCGATGGATGGTGATGCCCGGCCTGATGATCCGGGACGTCATACCGACACGCGATATCGTTTCAAAAAAATTCTTCGATATCGAGACCCTCGAGAAAACAGTCCAACACAACGTGGGGGATGTGCAGGAAGGCCAGCCCGCCACCGGTTCCAAGATTGAGCTTTTCAAACAGTTGAATATTAAGAAATTCCGCGACACCAGCCGGAGTATCCTGAAATATATGGGATTCACGATCCAGAAGGAAATCACCCTGAAGTACGATTCGGATTTCGCCGACGGGAAGGCCGCGGCATTCGTATCGCGGAAGAAGAACGCCGATTTTCTGGTAATCATCAAGCGGCATAATGACGACGTATCGGGATTCGTCCTGATGAACGCGCTCGGCACCGCGAAAACAATGAATATCTCCAGCGTCGTTGTCATTATCACGTCCCGTTATAAGGACGACGCGCTGTTAATCGCCCAGAAAAACCCCGGACTCACGATTATCGACAGGCGGGGATTGATAAAAGCGCTGAATTACGCGCTGCAGTAGATTACGGAGGATAGCTATGAATAAAGTGGTAAAAATTATACTTGCCGTGTTGGTCGCCGGTATCGCGGGGTTATGGATTTACCTGCTCTATCAGGAATACCAGCTTCTGCCGGCGCAGAGTGAAAATACGAAATTCCTGATATTCCAGATAAAAGCGTTATTATTCGCCCTCTATGTAATCGCGTCTCTCGCGCTGATGATGTATTTCAGCCTCTCCTCCTCCCGCCAGAAGGTATCGCCCGAAATAAAAGAATCCGCGTCCCCTCAGCTCGAGCAATTCTCGGTCGAGGGAACCGAGCACGCGAGCGTGGATGTCATGCTGAACCTCCAATCCATCCGGCAGCTATTATCCTCGAAAATGAATATTATCGATACGATATGGGAGAACTATAACCGCGCGGAGGATTCCGCCGGGAAGGGCGAAACGGTCGGCGAGGAGGAATTGTTGAAAGTCCTGTCCACCCAAATCCAGCTCCTCGGCACATCGAACTTCCCCGACCTGCTCAACTCGCTCGTCGAAAGCGCGTCGCAGATGATCGGCGCGAAACGCGTCTCGCTGTTTTTATACAACCCCGGTAAGAAGAACCTCAAGATGGTCAAGGGTATCGGCTTCGATACGGACGAGCCTATCGAGACGACCGCCGACGAGGGATTCGCGGGATACGCGTTCTCCTCCGGCAAACGGATATTCGTCACCAATATCGAGACCCACCCCCAGCTCGGGCGGAAGAACAAACCCCAGTACAGCAGTAAATCGTTCATCATCTTCCCCATCCGCCTGTTCCTGCAGGATAACTGCATCGGGGTACTGAACCTGACCGAGAAGGAGGGCGAGAACGGGATATTCAACATGGTCGACCTGGAAAAGATGAATATCCTCGTGAATAATTTCCGTCTGAAGATGGAGAATATGATACTCCTGCGGGAATTCAATAAAAACCACCCCGGCGAGACCCCGACAGCTTAAATCGACTTGAAATTTTTATCTTTTCGTGCTATATTGTACACACAAAATCTATAAATAAGTTAGGAGGCAGTTATGAAAAAGTTGTTTATCACTCTCTCGGCGTTTATTGTGATGGGGTGGATTACCGGCTGTTCGGACGCGTTGTCCAACGATAAGATCGCGCAGTATGTCGCCAGTTCGGCGGGCGCGAACTCTTCCGCGATGCAGATGGTCAGCTATTCCAAGTTTAAAGCGTTATCATCTTTGGCTAATACAGGATTATCGCCTTTGACGGTAACCAATAACAACGCGGACGGAAGCGTAACCTATATCGATACTTTCAGCGGAATAACATTTACAACCACAATTTGGCCGCTCACTTTTAATAACGATTATGCACGAATGAAATTCAACATGGGCTTCGATTTCGGCACCGACAACGGAAGCATGAGCATGGGTTCCGATATCAGCATCAGATTCTATGATACTAACGGAGTAGTTATTCATATCACCAATGAAAGCGGTTATTCGGACGCGGATGCGGTCGCTGGAATTGTGGATATTTTCGGCGCAATCAGTATTTCCACGACCGATAAAGATGGTAAGACATTCTCCTTCACCGGCCAGTTCGGCGACAGCTTGGATAAGCCGTTCCAGTTCAATGCCAATGCCAATTCTCTCAACGGGTCGATCTCTTATACGATCACCGGCACCGATCTGGGCGAAGCGGTCACTATTTATTACGATTACAAGAATCTTACAGCGGGTTCCCTCGCCGAATATCCTTCCGGTACTGTGAACGGGTACGCCCAGCAGGGTACCACGAAGGTCGATTTCACGATTGTATTTAACGGTACTTCTACCGCTACCCTGACGGTCGGCGGGAAGAACTACATCATCGACCTCGCGACTAAGACCTACGCGGACGCCTAGGTTATATTAAAGTATTCCAATTCCTGATACACCGGGGCTGTCATCGCGGCAGCCCCTTTTTATTTCGGCCTCCCTCGACATGCTCGGGATGACCTTCAACACCCCGCTTTTTTATATACATAGCATCATCACGGGCTATCACGTTATATCGAATAGAGTTTCATATCGGGATTGGCCGTACGCAGTACTCGGGATAAGTGCACGCCCCGCATCTGGGACATCCATGTCGCTGCGGGGCTTCCCCTTCCGTGGGGTCGCAGGTCACTGTGTGACATCTTAACCCTGCTCACCCTTTCATCACGGGGTACTGCGTACACCAGTCCCGATATTTACCCGATGGCTTGTCATCGGTAAATAACCCGTGTTCATGCCTGGCGCCTACCCTTAATCACGGGCTATTTGTCGATAGAGGAACTTAGCCGGAAATCGGGATTAGGGTACGTCTATTCCCGCTCACCCTTTTATCACGAGGTACTGCGTACACCAGTCCCGATATTTACCCGATGGCTTGTCATCGGTAAATAACCCGTGTTCATGCCTGGCGCCTACCCTTAATCACGGGCTATATTCATATAAAACCGAACATCTTGATATCGGGATAAGTGCACGAAGTGTCTTGATATTCTCCCACTCAGACGTTATAATCATCCATGCCTGAAAACGAAGCCCCCCTCTTCCTCGATCTTGACGACGAGAGTATTGTCTACGCGGTAAACAGCCCGCTGATCCTCGAGGCCTCCGCCGGAAGCGGAAAGACCACGATGCTGGTGGAACGCTATATCGCGAGCCTGTTCTACCTGATGGGGTTCGCGGGGATGAAGGCGCGCGACGCAGTCCGGGCGATAGTCGCGATCACGTTTACCAATAAGGCCGCCGCCGAGATCAAGGACAAGATCCGCAAGAAGCTCGGACAGTGCATTACCCCGGAGTACCTCGGAGAACTCTTTATACGGCTCGCCCGGCATAACCCCGGCGTCCGTCCCGGCCCGGTCGACGCGATTATCGCGCAGGAGGAAGCCCTGATGAGCGCCCTCAACGACGCGCCGGTCTCCACCATCCATTCCTACGGGCTGGGGCTTTTGCATAACCATCCTGTCGAGGCGGGGCTCGACCCGCTGATGAAAATATCCTCGTTCGCCGGGAACCAGAACAACCTCCCGCTCGCTAACGAGGCGACTCACGCTACCGTAATGAAAATGATGCGCGAGAAAAACCCGGGATTCGCCCGCCTTGTTTCGCTCGTCGGGATAAACGAGACGATGAAATTTATCGGGGAAGTCCGCGACCTTTGCGACGATATCGGGTTCGCCGAGTTCGGGAGAAAGCTCGCATCGGCGGGATACATGGAGTACGAAAAAACCATAGCGGGGATGAGTGAAGCCGATCTGGGGCAATTCATCGACGGGAAAATCCGCCCGCGCCTCGCGGAGATTCAGGGCGCTATCGACGGGTATTGCGCGTATAAAAAGAAAGACCTGCCGTCGAAGGATTTCATGCCCCTCTTGCGGAAACTCCCGCATATCGACCCGTCGCGTCTCGACCAGGTATCCGGCCTGAGATATAAAGAGCCGCCCCCCGTGAAGGACGAGACGATTATAGGCTTCCGTAACGCGGTCAGGCGCGCGACCCAGGCTATCGCGACAACGGTGCATCAGCTGATATTCCCGCTCCTCCTGCCCGTGCTCCGCGAACTGTACGACACCTACTCCCGCCTGAAAATAGAACGCCTCGAACTTCTGTTTTCCGATATCGAGACCTCGCTCGACGACGCCCTGCGGAAAGGCCCCGCTCTCGCCGATTGCGTCCGCGGGGACGTGCGTTACTTCCTGATAGACGAGTACCAAGACACAAGCGATATCCAGAAGCGCATATTCGACGCCATCCTGTCCGGCGCGGGCGCGGGAAAATCCCCTATCGTGCCGTTCATCGTCGGCGACCCCAAGCAGTCGATCTACCGTTTCCGTTACGCGAATGTGGACGTGTTCGACGATACCTCGCGGGAGTTTATCGCACGCTACGGGAAAGGCGCGAAAAAATACCTGAGCAAAAACTACCGTTCCACCGAACGGATTATCGATAACGTCAACACCGTATTCGGCAGGGTGTTTTCGACGCACGAGGCGGATGAGATCGTCTATAAAGACCAGTCCGCCGGGAAACCCGGCAAGCCCGTAGACGGGACGGATTATTACTTCATCCCCGCGCAGAAGAGCGAGGGGCGTTCGCTGAAAGCCGCGAAGGAAAACAATTATACCGCCGCCGCGAACATCATCAACGCGTTAGTCATATCCGGCGAATACAAGCCCCGCGATATCATGATTATCCTGCGGGTGAAGGCGACCCCGCTCAAGACGATTCTCCCGATATTCGACGAATATCTCGCGCCGGATATCCCGTTCGTGTTCGCCGATAAGCGCAACATGATTGAGGACACGGTCATCAACGATATCGTGATCTACCTCAAGGCGCTCGACCGCCCCGAGAGCGACTACTACTTCGCCGCGCTCTTAAAAACCCCGTTCTTCCGGTTCACCGATTCCCGCCTGCTGGAACTTTCCCAGCGCGCGCGGGAGACGAAGCGTTCCTTCTACGCCGCGCTGTCGGACGAACAATTCCCGGAGATGGAGTTTTTCAAGTCGCTCGCCCGGATGAAAAGCAAGCTCGACATCGCTACCCTAGTTCGGAAAATTGTCGACGATACGGGATATCTGACCTACCTCTACTCCCTCCCGGAAAGCAAGACCGCGGTCACCGGGGCGCTCATGTTCCTCAACTTTATCGAAAGCATCAAATCGGGCGAGGTATATAACCTGACGCAGTTCATCTACTATCTCCAGACCAATAAGCCGGAACTGCAATTCCCCCAACTCTTCGGCGACATCTGCGACGTCGTCCGTATTATGAGCGCACACGGGGTGAAGGGGCTCGAGTCGCGCGCGGTGATCTATATCGCGACGCCGGGTAAAAATCTCAAGCCGAAGATATATATCGAATCCCGCGAGGGGCTTCCGCCGATCGGGTTCGCGCTGACCGGAGCCGACCTGAACTACGAACGTCTCGATCAATGGAACGATAAAAAGACCGCCGATGAGGAACGCCGTCTCGCGTATGTGGCGATGACCCGCGCGCGGGAGAAGTTCTTTTATATCGGGGTGTGCGATACGGAGAAGGTGACCCAGGACGGGTGGAGCGGATTTATCCGGTCGGACGATTCTTTCTTCGCCGGGAAAATTTTCGATATGGAAACTCTCCCCAAAGAGGGAAAGAACAAGCTCTCCGTCAGCCCGACAGTGGAGGGCGCGGACGAATGGGCACGGATGCTGATGCGGGATTTCGCCCCGAAACCGGCGCCGCTTCTCCCTGCCGCCGTCACGGTCACCCAGCTATTGGACATGGAGTTCAGCCCAGGCGGGTTCAATAAACGGTATATCATCAAATCCTACCCTATCTCGGAAATGATCGGCGATCTGGACGACCCCGCGGAACTGCTTTCCCTGACCGCGTCGCGCGCCGAGATCGGGACATTCCTGCATAACGTCTTCCGTTACGCCGGGCCCGGCGATTACGAGGGTTATATCGATACGACTCTCCCGATATGGGACGTCGACCTGTCGGCGAACCGCGACGAACTGGTCAGGCTGTCCGGGCTGTTCTTCCGCTCCGAGATGTATGAAAAGTACTACCGGGAGAACTCATTCCGGCGGAACGAATGGGAGTTCAATTTCCCGCTCGCGCACAAGCTTTACACCCCGCTCCTCAAGGGCTCGGTCGACTGTTATATCGTCCGCGACGGACTCGGGATACTCATCGATTACAAGCTCAAGCTGTCGGGAGACATGCGTTACCCCCGGCAGGTGAATTACTACGCATACGTGCTTCGGAAGATCGGGCATCCGGTCGATAAGCTGTTTCTGTACGAGATCGAGACGGGTAAGGTAAAAGAAGCGGAACTCGAGCCGCTTTTCATGGAGAGCCTCGTGCGGGACAATCTGAATAAGATCGTGGATGAGTTTATAAAAGCAGGTCGACAATCAAACCCTTGATACTCTCGACCAGTTTGAGCGCCTCGAGGCGGTTGGTCTCATGGGAAAGGATGATCTCGGCGAGTTTCGCGAGATTCTGGTCGATAATGTCGATCGACTTATAGAGGTGGATTTTCCGCAGGCCGGATCGCGACGTGGTATCTTTAATCTCGAAATTCTCGCGCACGAGTTTCACGAATCGGGTGATCTGCTTCTTATACCGGGTGAAGTTTTCCGGCGTGGGGTCGCGCCCGAGCTCGTCTCCGAACTTCGTCACAGTTTCCGCGATTTTATAAATATCCCCCGTTTCGCCTGTACCGTCGCCGGTATCGAGTACCGCGCCCATATCGGTCTCGCTGGACTGCAACGCGGAGCTGAAACTCCCTCCGCTCTCGATCACCTTGGTATGTCCTTTGGCCTTGCCTTTCTCGGACGATTTTAACGGCTCTATTCTCATCGATTAGCGCCCTCGTTTTACTGATAATCCGTTAACCCCGGGTCAGCCCCGCCAGAACGTGTTTGATAATTTCCTCGACATCGAGGGATGCAATATTCGTATCCTGAAACACCCGGTCGATCACGGGCTTGGCTTCCTGATCGGAATACCCCAGCACGCGCATCGCTAGCAGGGCTTCCATCCGTTTCTTCGCGGCGGGATTCCCCCCGGACGTATCCTCGCCGACAATCAGGTGCTTGATTTTATCCTTGAGCTCCAGCACGATGCGCGACGCCAGTTTCGGGCCGATGCCCTTGACTTTCGATAATGTGATCGCATCGTCCCCGATGACCGCGTTACGTATCTGGGACGCGGAGAGTTCGGACAGAAGCTTCAGGCCGATCCTTGGGCCGACCCCCGATACGGAGATGAGGTTCTCGTAGAACCGTTTGTCCTCAGGAGTGGGGAACCCGATCAGCGTCATCGAATCCTCGCGCACGATGAGCGAGGTGTACAGCCGTGCGTCCGCGCCGACCTCGGGCAGCGAACGGTACGCGGGATGGCCGATCAGTATCTCGTAGCCTACCCCGCCCGCCTCGATTACCGCAAGTGTTTCGTCCTTATGCAGCAGCGTACCTGTTACCGAGTAAAACACCCCTAGTCCCTGACGGCCAGTATCACTTCGCCGGGCTTCAGCCGCAGGTTCATCTTACCGTCGACCGCCTTGTACTTCTCGCCGGTAAATATATGCACGAACGGTTCGTCATAACCCAGATTGACGGCCGAGATGACTTCATTCTCGAAATCCATGTTCGCCACTACCAGAAAGTCGCGTTCGACCTCGATAGGATAGAGTATCTCGCCGAACATTCCCGATGTAAGCATAGTCACCATATTCTCCTCGAAGAAGCGGAGGAACGAGATGACCGGGTTTTCCGGCGACATGAACGGTTTCCCGTTCGTTTCGTTCTCCACCCATTCGAAATTATCGAGATGGATGATGTTTCCTTTATTTTCGGCGCGGAACTCGCTCATTTTCCTGATATGCCCGATCAGTTCCGCCGCGAACGGGGAATCCCACGCGATATCGGCGCGGTCGAAGAACGCGAGGGGCTTTTTGCCGAGCACCTTGATCTCTTCCGGCTCGAAGTCGAGGCCTAGATTGTTCGGGTTATGATCGCCGAGCTCGAAGCCGGAGAAGCAGAACGGCACCATATTGGGCAATGTGTTAATAATCGTCCATATCGCCTTGGAGAACTTGATCCCGCCCTTACGCGCGGCCGCGCGGGGGGTATCCGCGGTCTCGGGGCTTCCCCAGACCGGGTTGGGATACTTCGGCAGGGACTTGATAAACTGCTTGGACATGCTGTCGCCGTTATCGGAGGCCGCCATCGTGCGCGGGAACGCGTACCACGAGTTGCCCATCACCATATTATAGCCCTTCGCGCGCGCCTGCGCCCATACGTTGAAATCCTCCGCGAGGAAGCCGAAATCGGCGTCCACATCGCGGGCTCTATCGATAATCTGGTGCTCGAGTTCGTGAGGGAGCGCGTGCCCCATATCGATTCTCGCGCCGTCGATGCCGAATTCTTCCTGGAAGAACGGTATGAAATTCGCGATTGTATCCCACAGGGCTTTATTCTTCTTCACGATTCGGCTATCGTACATTCGGATCGTGTTATACGCGACATAATTGAAGTCCGGGTCTTCGTACAGCTTATAGTAGG
>JABLXV010000067.1 GCA_013177895.1 Brevinematales bacterium
AAGACCCCGCTGTGGAGATTATCATCGAACTGGTGGGCGGCACGGGATTCGCCCTGCAGCTCGTTGAGGAGTCGTTACGCGCGGGAAAGCATGTCGTGACCGCGAATAAAGCCCTTCTCGCCGAAAAAGCCGGCATCGTGTTCGGACTCCGTAACGAGGTCGGTAAGGTCATCGGCTTCGAGGGGAGTGTCGCCGGAGGCATTCCGATTATCCGCACGGTCACTAACGCGCTCGCCGCGGACAATATCACCGCGCTCTACGGGATAGTCAACGGGACGACTAATTATATACTGACGAAAATGTCCGAAGAGAAGATGGATTTCAAGACCGCGCTGGGTCAGGCTCAGGAGCTCGGATTCGCCGAGGCAGACCCCACGCTGGACATAGGCGGGTTCGACGCGGCGCATAAGATTGCGATCCTCGGCGCGCTCGCGTTCAACTGCCCTGTTCCTTATCAGCAGGTGTATGTCGAGGGTATCGACTCGGTCGACCTGATCGACGTCAGCTACGCCGCGCAGATGGGATATGTCCTCAAGCTGATCGGCATCGCGCGTATCGACGCGGACGAACGGGTCGAGTTCCGGGTAC
This sequence comes from Brevinematales bacterium, assembly GCA_013177895.1. Taxonomy (GTDB): domain Bacteria; phylum Spirochaetota; class Brevinematia; order Brevinematales; family GWF1-51-8; genus GWF1-51-8. The sequence goes on from JABLXV010000067.1 coordinate 589, forward strand.
ATCCGACTCTTCTGCCCGAAAAGCACCAGCTCGCCGCGATCAGGAACGAGTATAACGCCGTCATGATAGAAAGCAAGTACCTCGGTACCTCGCTGTACTACGGGCGCGGAGCGGGATCGCGTCCCACCGCAACCGCGGTGCTGGCGGATATTATCTCCATCGGGCGTTCGCTCGACAATCCCGAGCGTTCCGCTAAGTACCAGAATTTCAATAATTACCCGGTCAAGCCGATGGGCGACGTCGAATCCCGCTACTACCTGCGGTTTAACGTCCGCGATCAGGTGGGCGTTCTTTCCGGCATTTCGGGTATTTTCTCCGAATACAGCATCAGTATTTCCTCGGTGGTTCAGCACGAGACCAAAACCGGCGACCACGTGCCGCTGATCCTGACCACTCACCGCGCGAAAGAAAGCAATATCCTGAGCGCGCTGGAAAGAATAGAGAAATTGGAGTACTCCAACGGTAAGGGCATCATGATACGTATTCTGGACTAATTACGGGGGAAAATGATGGCAATCCGGCACTTTGAAAAATTCTTCGCGATTGCGGAGAAGCTCGCGCTGAAGAAAAAGAAAGATCTGAACGAGCTCCGCGAGATCGGAGAAACGATACTCGCCGAGTATACCGTGAAGGGTCATCTGACGCTGATGCCTCACGACAGCCTGAAAATGGAATACTACAGCATGATTCCCCTCATTCGACATCTCATCGAGAAGCACGGGAATCCCGATACGGTGCAGTCGCCGGTGGAAAAATTGCCCGATTCGAGCTGGATGGCGGATGCGTCGTTCTGCTTCATCAATATTCGCGGTACGGGCGCTACATCCGCCGCGCACGGCGACTTCATTAATGCCGCGAAACTCCTTCCCGTCCTGCGCGTAAACTCCATCCATCTCGCGCCGTTTTTCGAATGCGCGCTGGAAATCATATACGGAATCGACACATTGACTATCATAGACGAAAACGCGGTTAACGCGGATTTCCTGAAGGCGGGGATGAAGCCCGACGAGCAGGTGCGTTTCTTTACCGACCTGGCGCATTTCCTCGGGATGACCGTCGGGTTCGATCTTGAGCCGCACACATCGCAGTTCTCGCGTATCGCGTTGGAGCACCCGGAGTACTTTCGGTGGATCCGGCTTTCCGCGTCGCGTGAAGAAATCGCCGGAAAGAAAAAACAGATGGATATGCTGACCGACGCAGGTCAGTTGGAAATCCATGCGGCGATCAAACCCCTGCGTGAAAAAGTGCTCGCCAAATACGGCCTGAAGTCGCTCGAACAATCCGGTAAGGACGCCGTTTCCAAGAAGGCGCATTACGAACTGATCGACGAACTGATCGCCGCGGGGTTTTGGACTGTCCCGTCCCATACATGGAAGGGCGCCGGACTGCCCGAATTCTCCCATTATGTGGACGACCAGAACTTTCCCGAATTCAAGTACCTTTCCACCGACGGGGAAGACCACCGCGAGCACGCGTTCGGGACACTCACCCCGTTCCGTTTCTACGATAACATCCCGCTGAACCGTATCCCCAAGCCGAACAATCCGCCTGTGTCCAACGAGGCGACGATCAAGTATTTCACGAATATCTTTCCCGCGCTCTATAAAAAATTCCGCTTCGATTACCTGCGCTTCGACTATGTCGATCATGTGTGGGATTCGGTGCTCGACAAAGCCGGTAAAATCCCCATCTCCGACCGGATTACCCCTTACGTGCTGAAAAAAACCATCGCGAAGGCGCGTTCCGGAGGACGGAAGTTTATCGGGGCGATGGCCGAACGGATGGGCACCGATATACAGGTCTACAAAAAAGCGGGGTTCGATCTCCTTCTCGGCGACGATATCCTCAAACCCATCGGATTACCGCTTTTGAAAGATACGTTCAAGCTCAATAAAAAGATCGAGAAGCTCAACGCTAGGCCGGGCAAGAAGGTTAACATTCAGTTCGCGGTGGACACCCACGATTCGTCCCATCCCCTGTTCAATGTCACTCCGATGCTGATCTACGGCGCGAAGGGTGTGGGGCTGCGTATGTTTATCGCGCGATTCTCCGGGTGGGGTAACGCCATCCGCTCCAAGTACGAACTGATCGGCAACCAGGACGGCACTACCGGACTGTATCTCGCCAACAATAAAAATGTTTCGGTCGAATGGAAAAGCGAAAAAGATATGAACGATATCTATCATAACCTTGAGAATACCTACGATGCTCTACTGCCCCGTCTTAAAAAAGCCGCTTTTGTGGATTTTATTCCCATCCAGCGGAAGGCGGCTTACTGGATATTCGAGGACGACCAGGGAAAGATGGTGTTTATCGTGAACCTGACCGAGCATGCGTCTATCCCGTCGATACTGATAAAAGAAATCAAAGTATTCAAGAGCGCGTCGATGATCAATCCCTATAACGGGCAGAAACGGATGATGTCGCACCTGCTGGTCAACGAACTCCCGCCGCTCGAATGCAGGATTGTTTTTATTCAGGTTTAGTGCCGTCTTTTTTCGGCGCTTCCAATCCCTTCCGGTAAAGCCCGTCCAATAACGAGGCGATCCCTTTCGCGTGATTCGCGCGCCTCTCTTTAACCACACGCCCGACAGCGCCCGTCATCTCCGGGAACATCTCCAGCGCCCAGAATACGATCGCGAGCGCGCGGATCCTGGAATACTTGTCCTTATACTTCTCCAACGGAAACAGCGCTTTGAGGGTAAAAAACACCGCGCAGAACAGGGTGAACACCCGCAAAGACGACCTCGCGCCGTTCATCATCCCCTCATAGTAGATACTGATAAACCCGAGCGGGATAACCTGCCCGTCGGAATAGACGAGCGACTTGATGATAAAAAGGGGTATCAGGAACACGAGCAGGAATAATAACTGCTTCAAGAGCGCGGGGATTTTTTCCGACGCGATGATCGCGGAGAGGAGAACGAATAGGGCGCACATCCCCGCAAGTATGATTTCCGGTATAAAAAAAATCCCTACCGCAAGTAACGATAGGGATGTCAATATCAGGATTGCCATTATTTTTTAGCTTTCGCTTCTTTTGCCTTCGGCTTCGCGGGAGCTTTCTCCGCGGCGGCCGCTTTAGGTTTGCGGTCTTCGGCCTTCTTCAGCATCTCGGGGACAAGTTCGATCATCGCCATTTCGGTACCGTCGTTGGAACGGAAACCGAGACGGAAGATACGGGTATATCCGCCGGGGCGTTCCTTGTAACGGAGCGCGATATCGCCGAACAGTTTCCTGAGAAGCTCGTCGTCCTTGATCGTACGCGCGAGCAGACGGCGCATCGCGACAGTATCCGTGCGCGCCTTCGTGATCAACTTCTCGGCATACGGGCGGAGAGCTTTCGCTTTCTGTATAGTCGTCTTGATGCTTTCATAATTAAATAACGCGGAGGCGAGATTCTGCATCAACGCCTTTCTATGCGAACTGGTTCGGCTAAGTTTTCTTACTTTCTTTCCGTGTCTCATTCCTCATCTCCTTCATCTGTATCGTCGAAATCATCATCGTCCATATCGGAAAGTCCGTCTTCGGATTTCCCGGTATCGAGCGTCAGGTTATACATTTTTATCTTCTCGGAAATCTCCGTCAGGGACTTCTTTCCGAAATTTTTAATCTTCATCAGCGAATCTTTATCGTAGGTGATCAGGTCGCCGATCGTGTCGATTTCCGCGCTCTTGAGGCAGTTATACGAACGCACCGACAGGTCGAGTTCCTCGATAGGCTTCAGGAGGACATCGTCGCCGGGGCCGCTTTCCGAGATCGACGCGGAGGTAATACTTTCCTCTTCCTCTTCGAACTCGACGAACAGCGAGAAATATTTCTTCAGGATCGACGCCGCATCGCTCATCGCGTCCACAGGCGAGATCGTCCCATCGGACCATACTTCCATCACGATCTTTTCACAGTCGGTCTTTTCGCCGACACGGAAATCTTCTACTATAAAGTTCACTTTCTGTATAGGCGAGAATATCGCATCCACAGGGATTACGGCGATCACCGAATTGGAGTCCATCGCGTCCTCCGACGAACGGTAGCCGCGTCCGAACTCGATTTGTATATCGAGCGAGAGATCCGCTTCATCGTTCAACGTGGCGATTTTCAATTCGGGGTTGACCACTTCTACAGTAACATCCACCGCGAAATCTTTCGCGGTAAATTCGCCGGGACCCTTTTTATTAATATGAATAATCTTCTTATCGGAATTATCCAAAAGCGTCATGCGAATCTTCTTGATCGCGAGAATGATATCCGTCAGGTCTTCTTTAACCCCTTTTACCGGTTCGAACTCGTGACTGATCCCTTCTATTTTAACGGAAGTAATCGCGTATCCGGGAATGGCGCTCAGGAGTATTCTGCGCAGAGAATTCGCGATAGTAATACCTACCCCTTTATCGAACGGATAGATACTGAATTTCCCATAATTATTAGAATAGGAACTTTTTTCGTATTTCATCTCATGTGGCAATATTAAATCTTTTAATAGTCCTTTATGTGCCATTTATTAAACCTCCCTAAAAAAGGAAATCCGCATTACTTCGAATACAATTCGACGATTAAAGGCTCGTTAATCTCGACTTCAAGCGCCATTTCCGCCTTTTCAGGAATATGCAGAACCTTTACCGACTTCTTCTTATAATCCGCTTCGAGCCATACCGGCACGATACGATTTTCTACCTTGGAGAGCGCCTCATCCACAATAGTCATTTTTGCGCCTTTATCAGCCAATGTAATTACATCGCCGACTTTCAGCAGATAGGAAGGTATGTCCACCTTCTTACCGTTGATCTGAATATGCCCGTGCCCGACAAACTGGCGGGCGGCCTTTCTCGATGCGGCGAATCCTACGCGGTAAACCACGTTATCTAAACGGCGTTCGAGTATCTGCAAAAGCAGGATACCGGTGATACCTTTTAATTGGCTCGCAGTTTCGAAATACTTCCGGAACTGGCGTTCCAGAAGCCCGTAGTAGCGTTTCACTTTCTGCTTCTCACGAAGCTGAACCGCATACTCGGTCGGTTTTTTACGGAACTTGGGAATCATGCCGGGAGGCGTCTTTCTTTTGGTCACAGCGCATTTTGCTGTATAACAACGGTCGCCTTTCAGGAATAATCTAACTCCCTCGCGGCGGCATTGCCTGCAGGAAGCATCAGTATATCTACCCATCTATTACCTCACTATACTCTTCTCTTTTTTCTGGGACGGCATCCATTGTGCGGTATCGGTGTGATATCGCGGATGCTCTTGACCTTGATACCCGCCGCGTCAATAGCGCGGATAGCGGATTCACGGCCGGGGCCGGGGCCTTTTACACGCACATGTACGGACTCGAGGCCGTGGTACTTCGCCGCGTCAAGCGCTTTTTCGCAGGCAAGCTGCGAGGCGTAGGGAGTACCCTTTTTGGTGCCTTTGAAACCGGCAACGCCCGCGCTGGACCAGCTTAACGCATTCCCGTTCATATCGGTTACCGTAATCAGTGTATTGTTAAACGATGCCTGGATGTTGACAATCCCTTCCAGTACGTTCTTCTTATCTTTCTTTTTTCTCGTAACCGCGGCTTTTTTAGTTGCCATTAACTAATCCTCCGTTATTTCTTTTTCGCGCCGATGGCGTTCTGGCGAGGCCCTTTCCAGGTTCTCGCATTGGTCTTCGTGCGCTGTCCGCGTACGGGAAGGCCTATTTTATGCCGATGCCCGCGGTAACACGCGATATCGATCAAGCGCTTTATGTTCATCGCGACTTCCGTTCTCAGGTCGCCCTCGACTTTAAAGTTCTTCTCGATTACTTCCCTGATACGAGCCAATTCGTCTTCCGACAGGCTCGATACTTTTTTATCAGGCTCTACTTTTGCGAGTTCGACTATTTTTTTCGCGGTGGTACTGCCTACCCCGAAAATATAAGTCAAACCGATAATCGTCGTTTTATGATTGGGTACTTCCCGACCTGCTATACGTGCCATATTCTTCCTCCTCCGTTAAACCCGTTTCGAACCGCGTTGGCGCTGCTTGTGCTTGGGGTTCTCACAAATAATACGCACCACGCCATAACGCCTGATAACACGGCATTTCTCGCAAATCGGTTTTACTGACGCACGAACTTTCATATTTTTCCTCTCATTCTTAATCCATCACTTATAACGATACACTATTCTCCCCTTGGTCAAATCATAGGGAGAGAGCTCAATATTTACCTTATCTCCGGGGGTTATCTTGATGTAATTCATCCTCATTTTGCCCGAGATATGTGCCAGAATCTGGCGTTTCCCCTCGAGTTCTACCCTGAACATCGCATTGGGTAGCTGTTCGATGACCGTTCCGTCAAGACGGATGACATCTTCTTTGTCCATCAAGACTTTAAAACCTCCTTTATGTCGGCAAATACGTCGTTAATGTCCTTTTCGCCTTTTATTACTGTCAAGACGCCTTTTTCTTTATAGTAGTTTACCGCGGCGACTGTCTGATCCTTGTAGACCTTCAGACGGTTCGTCACCGTCTCGATCTTGTCGTCGTCACGGATAATCAAATCTTCGCCGGAAACATCGCATTTTCCCTCGACCTTCGGGGGATTGAAATGGATATTGTAAATCTTGCCGCTCTTCACGGCGGTACGGCGGCCGGTCAGACGCTTGATCAGCAGGTTCTCGTCCACATCGATCAGTATCACATGCGTCAACGGGGCGCCGGCGAGCTTCGCGTCAAGCACTTTCGCCTGATTGAGACTGCGCGGAAATCCGTCGAGCAGGTATCCGTTCTGGCAATCGTCCTTGCTGATGCGGTCGAAGAGTACGTCGACAACAGCCTCGTCGGGAACCAGTTCGCCGCGGCTCATATATCCGCGAATCATATCGGCGAGTTCCGATTTCCCTTCCTTAATCATCGCGCGGAAGATGTCTCCGGTCGAGATATGAGGAATGTTGAGATATTTACAGACCATATCGGCCTGTGTGCCTTTTCCGCCTCCGGGAGGCCCTATGAATACAATATTATACATTTTCACTTCCGTTTATCTATTTTTCTGGGCTTTCTTGTGATGCAGGAACCCGTCCAAATGATGCATCATCATATGCGACTCCAACTGCTTCAAGCTGTCGAGAGCCACACCCACCATAATCAATAACGATGTACCGCCCATCAGGTAACCCATATCCTGAGGTATCTCGAGACGGTTGATAACAAATGACGGCAGCAGCGCGATAGTGCCGAGGAATAACGCGCCCGGGAGAGTGATACGGCTCAAAACGAACCCGATATACTCCTGTGTCTTCTGTCCCGGACGTATCCCGGGAATAAACCCGCCCTGCTTTCTCAGGTTCTCCGCGATATCATGGGGATTCAATTCTATTTCAGTATAGAAGTACGCGAAGAAAATAATCATCATAAAGTAAACTATCGAGTACCAGAGCTTGCCCGGCAGCATGGCATTGGTAATATCGCTGAAAAATCTCGCGACGCTGCTTACCCCATGAACCTGCATCGAGTCGATCTGCCATCCGGCTTCCGAACCCTGCCCGTCTGTCTTGAATATCAGGTACGCGGTATCTCCCGCGACACTTACGCTTTTATCGTCGAAACTACCCGTCAATTGCTGGGGTGATTTCATCGTTTTATCATAAACATAAAGGATATCTTTTCCCTTTTCGGAACGGAAGTACGGGAAGTGCAGGATAATCATCCGCGCGCCGTCTTCCTTTATTACGTTCGTAATATTCAGGTTCATCGGGTATCCGGCGGTATCGCCGAATCCGGGCGATGCTATAGTAAGCTTTTTCGTATCTTCGTAATTTCCCTGCCCGATAAACTGGTATATCTGCGCCGGAACCATCAGTATGGCCGATGCGAAGATGATCGGGATAACACCCGTGGGGTTTACCTTGAACGGCAGGAACGAGACCTGTCCGCCGGCGCCGCCGGAACCCACCATCCGCTTCGCGTACTGCACAGGTATCCTTCGCAAGCCCGATTCCTCGAACACGACGACCCCGATGACTACCGCGAATAACGCGACGACTATCAGGACGTTGATCGTATCCGGCGACGTGGTCGCGAGGTGATATAACGCCGCGGGGAGTCTCGCGATAATACCGCACATGATGATGAGCGATATTCCGTTACCGATACCCCGTTCCGTAATCTGTTCGCCCATCCACATCAGTATCAACGTACCCGCCGTCACTGAGATGGTAAACAGGATAAGGAATGTAGCGTTATCTATCAATAAAAACTTTTGCGCCGAACCCGCGTTGTCGGCGATAATATTATTTCCATATATGATGCCCTGAATAATCGTCACTATAACAGTGCCGTAACGGCCGTACTGCTGGAACTTCTTTCTGCCCTCGGGGCCTTCTTTCATCATCGCGTCAAGTTGGGGAACAACCGCAGTCAGGAGCTGCATGATGATCATCATCGTGATGTAAGGCATGATACCGAGCGAGAACAGGGAGAGGTTCTTCAGACCGCCGCCAGTGAACAAGCTGATAAAATCAGTCCACGGATTACTTGCCGCACCCGCGCGGAACTCCTGCAGGATAGAAAGACTGATTCCCGGAACGGGAATATAAATCCCTATACGATAGATAATAAGCAGACCTAACGTAAAAAAGATCTTCTTTCTTATATCCGGTACCTTGAGTATATCGACAAGTGTCTTCAGCATGATTTCTCCTACTGCTGGGATTCGATCAATTCTACGGAACCGCCCGCCTGTTCGACTTTCAATTTAGCGGTTGCAGAACATGCGTTCACCTTAATCTTTAAACCCTTAATCGTCAGTTCGCCGTTGGCTAAAAGTTTGACCGGCGAGTTATTGGACTTTATCAATCCCGACTTTCTGATCGCTTCAACCGTTACTTCCGACCCCTCCTTAAAGGAAACAAGGTCTGCAAGATTTACTATATTAAAGTAAACTTTATTAACATTCTTGAAACCGCGCTTAGGCATACGGCGGTACAACGGCATCTGTCCGCCTTCGAACCCGGGACGTACTCCGCCGCCGGCGCGAGCCTTCTGACCCTTGTTACCGCGTCCGCAGCGCACGCCCTTTCCGTTACCGGAGCCTCTGCCTCGGCGAATAGGACTCTTCTTGGAACCCGGAACGGGCTTAATTTCTATAAAGTTCATTTTTTTCTCCTCGGCTTATTCGGATTTAGACGGCATTCCGAAAACTTCCTGCACCGTCTTACCGCGCTTTTCGGCTATCTTCTTTACGTCCATCAGGTTATGCAGCCCCTGAAGCGTCGCCTTAACCAAGTTGAACGCGTTGGTAGAACGCAGGGACTTGGTAAGTACATCCTTCAGGCCGACCATTTCGAGAACCGGTCTGACCGCGCCGCCGGCGATAACACCGGTACCGGGGGAGGCCGGGCTCATCCAAACCTCGCCGCTCTTAAAGCGCCCGACTACCTCGTGAGGGATAGTGGAGCCTTTGCTCAGGACGGGCTTGGCTTCTCTGATCGCTTTATCTTTAGCTTTGCGGATAGCGTCCATCAATTCATTCGCCTTACCGTACCCGACTCCGACCATTCCTTTGGTGTTGCCGACTACTATAATAGCGTTAAACCGGAAACGTTTGCCTCCGCGAGTGACCTTCGCGACACGGCGAAGTTTTACTACTCTCTCTTCCCACTCGCTCTCGACTTTCTCTTTCTTCCGGTCTTTGAATCTGTCTCTGTCACGGTTGCCTTTATTTTCCGCCATTTTTCACCTCAAATTCTTTTTTTAGAACTGTATTCCACCCTCGCGGCAGCTATCCGCGAGCGCTTTGATTTTCCCATGATACTGGTATCCGTTTCTGTCGAAAACGACTTTATCGATCTTTTTGCTTTTCAGCTTCTTTGCTATCGCGGTACCCAATACCTTCGCGGATTCGATATCCTTACCCAGCTTCTTATCCGCCATCTCTTTCGAGACGGACGAAATACTGCAAAGCACGGTATGGTTATTATCATCTATCACCTGCGCATAGATATACTTATTCGTCTTGGTGACAATCAGTCTCGGACGCTCCGCTGAAAACTTCAGGCGCTTCTTACTGCGAAGGCGGCGTTTGGTATATTGTTTGTTCTTATGAGAAATAACATCTATCATCTTTCAAGTCTCCTTACTGTCTATTTTTTAGCGCCTGCTTTCCCTTCTTTCAGCCGTACCACTTCGTCTTTATAACGAATACCCTTGCCTTTGTAAGGTTCGGGAGGGCGGATAAAGCGAAGGTTCGCGGCGACCTGTCCGACTATCTGCTTATTGATACCGGTAATATTCAGGAGCGCAATACCGTCGGTAGCAATCTTCACGCCGGCCGGTACGGGGAATTTCATCGGATGCGAGAAGCCCGCTGTAATCATCAGGGCATTTCCCGACATTTCCCATTTATAACCGATACCCTTTATTTCCATCGTTTTGGTAAATCCGGTGGTGACACCGATCACCGAGTTGCGGATCAGAGACCAGTACAGGCCCTGTAACGCGCGGGCGTTCCCGGCGTCGCTTTTCCGCTCGATCATTACCTTGCTATCCTCTATCTTGATGCTGATAAAATTAGGGAGAAACTTCTCCTCCAATTTTCCAAGCGGCCCTTCCACCACGATAACGTTACCGTCTATACGGACATTCACACCCTGGGGAATATGTACAGGTTTTTTCGCTAATCTCGACATATTTTCTTCTCCTACCAGACCGAGCAGATAACTTCGCCGCCTATACCGATAGCGCGGGCTTCCTTGTTGGTCAGCACGCCTTTCGAGGTGGTAAGTATCGCCACACCCATGTTGTTATACACGCTGGGGATTTTATCCTTCGACACATATACGCGGCGGCTCAGGTGACTGACCCGTCTCAGACCCGCTATTACGGATTTCCCGTTCGGCATATATTTCAATGTCACGGTAAACGCGTAAGGGGAGTCCTTACTCTGCGCATAGTCCAGAATATAACCTTCTTTTTTCAATATTTTTAATATATCCTCAATCAGGTTATTCTTTGCAACATCAACCGCGGCGATTTTTCTCGACCCGGCATTTCTGATTTTAGTCAGGGTATCTGCGATCTTATCCATTTTCCGCTCCGTCTGTCATTTTACCAACTGGACTTGGTCACACCGGGGATCAGCCCTTCGCTCGCGAAGTTTCTGAAGCAAATACGGCATATCCCGAAATCACGCATATACCCGCGGGGTCTCCCGCAGATATTGCAACGGTTATATTTTCTTACCTTGAATTTAGGCGTTCTTTTCCACTTTTCGATAATCGATGTCTTGGCCATCAAATCCTCCGCTTACTTTTCTTTAAACGGCATGCCGAGAAACGACAGCAGCTTATAAGCCTCTTCGTCCGTCTTCGCCGTGGTCACAATCGTAACATCCATACCGCGAACTTTATTGATCTTATCGTAATCTATTTCAGGGAATACGATCTGTTCCTTCAAGCCCATGCTGTAATTTCCGCGTCCGTCGAAACTCGACATCTTGAGCCCGTTGAAGTCGCGTACACGGGGAAGAGCCACCGCGATCAGTTTATCGAGGAAATCGTACATCCGGTCGCCGCGGAGAGTGACTCTCGCGCCGATAGGCATACCCTGGCGGAGTTTGAAGTTCGATATGGACTTCTTCGCTATCGTTTTTACCGCATGCTGGCCGGCAATCAGCGAAAGCTCGTCAGCGGCGGAGTCCAGAATATTTTTATCGTTTATCGCCTCGCCGACGCCCATATTGATCGAAATTCTTTCCACCTTCGGCAAAGCCATCGGAGACGCATATTTAAACTCGTCCATCAGGGCTTTTTTTACTACAGTATCGTACTTGGTTCTCAGCCTCGGTACGTACTTTTCCTTAGGCGCGGAAGACTTTTTCTCAGCCTTAGGTTCGGCGGCTTTCTCAGCTTTGGGCTGTGCGGCCTTCTCAGCTTTCGGCTCGGTAACTTTCTCGGCCTTAGGCGCGGTTTTCTTCTCAGTCTTAGGCTCGGATGCTTTTTCCGTCGCCGGTTTCTCTATCTTGTCAGCCATCGCTTATCAACCTCTCTGCTTATTCGAATATATAATCAACGCCTTTTGCTCTGGCCTTGCGTTTCTTATTACCGTTCTTATCAGTCGTAAATCCCACGCGCACGCCTTTTCCGTTCTTAGGGCAGAAGAGCATGACGTTGGAAACATGAAGGGGCGCTTCGATCTCGAGGAATCCGCCGTTGGGGTTTTCCTTCGATTTCTTGATCGTCTTCTTGACATAGTTTACGCCCTTGACCACCACTTTATTCTGGGTAGGCATCGCGCGGACTATCTCGCCCTTCTTACCTTTTTCGCTTCCGGCTATTACGATTACCGTATCGCCTTTTCTGACTTTCAATTTTGCCATCGGGTTCTCCTAAAACACTTCAGGGGCTAACGAGACGATCTTCATGAAGTTTTTTTCACGAAGCTCGCGGGCTACGGGGCCGAATATACGGGTTCCTGTAGGATCGCCCTGCTTGTTTATAATAACCGCGGAGTTTCTGTCGAAACGTATCGACGAACCGTCCCGGCGGTTTAGTTCCTTCTTAGTGCGTACCACCACTGCGCGAACGACTTCCCCTTTCTTGATAGGCGAATTGGGAATAGCGGTCTGTACGGACGCCACTACAGTGTCGCCGACATGGGCGTAACGTCTTTTCGAGCTGCCTTCTACATGTATACAAACTATTTCTTTCGCACCGCTGTTATCAGCGACATCCATGCGAGTTCCGAGCATAATCATAGACGCCTCCTACTCCGCTTTGGTCACAACTTTCACGAGTGTCCACCGCTTGTTCTTGCTCAGCGGGCGGGACTCCTCGATCAGTACAGTATCGCCTTTGCGGCACTCGTTATTCTCATCGTGAATCATATATTTCTTTCTGATTTTCACATACTTCCCGTACAAGGGATGCGGCTTTTTGCGGTCGTGCGCGACAACTCTGGACTTATCCATCTTATCGCTGACCACAATACATGTCATCTGTTTTCTTTTCGTTTCCATATTTCCCTCGGCCTATTTCTTTTTAGTGGTCTTCGCGGCTACAGGGGCTTCGCCGGTCTTCTCATAGTGCGTTAAAAGAGTATTGATGCGGGAAACCTGTTTCTTCATTTCCCTTTTTTCCATAAAGTTCTTCGGGGGCTCGATTTTCGATTTGAAGCGGAACATCATAATCCTGCTCTGCAGGTCTCCGCGCATCTTCTTGAGCTCGTCCGAATTTAAATCCAAAAGTTCTTTCATTTTCTTCGACATATCGGTACCCCTTATATTCCTACGCGCGAGACAAACTTCACGAGTATCGGGAGTTTGTGACTGGCGAGTCTGAACGCTTCTTTCGCGGTCGCTTCATCAACGCCGCCTACCTCGAACATCACGCGTCCGGGCTTCACCACTGCGACCCAACCCTCGGGCTGGCCTTTACCTTTTCCCATACGAACGCCTTCCCCTTTCGCCGTGTACGGCTTATCGGGAAATACGCGTATCCACATCTTCGCGCCCTTGGTGAGCTTACGGTTCGCGGCGACACGGGCGGCTTCTATCTGGCGTTCGGTAATCCACTTCGGTTCGAGAGCTATGATCCCGAAATCCCCGAAATTCACCTTGTCGCCTTTGTTTGCATTGCCCTTTATGGTTCCGCCGCGCTGCTGTTTGCGGTATTTTGTCTTATTCGGGAAAAGCATTGCAGTCTCCTTTTTCTATTGTTACCGGCAAATCCACACTTTGATACCGATCACGCCCATTTCCGTATAGGACTGGGACATGCAGTAATCGATATCCGCGCTGAGAGTGCTCAACGGGATTCTGCCTTCTTTAAATTCTTCCGTACGGGCGATTTCAGCGCCGTTAAGACGGCCGGAAATACGTATCTTGATACCCTTCGCGCCGGCTTTGATCGAGTTCCTGATGGACTGGCGTATCGCGCGCTTATACGAGATCCGGCGTTCGATCTGACGGGCTATATCCTGCCCGGCAACCGATGCGTCGAGTTCAGGAACCTTTATTTCTTTGACAGAAAGATTGATCTTCTTATTGGGAACCAGTTTCTCGAGCTTTTTGTTGAGCTCTTCGATTTCAGCACCCTTGCGCCCGATCAGGATACCGGGTTTCGCGCAGCTGACCGTGACATTCACGAGCTGGGGGAAACGGGCGATCTCGATACGTGCGATAAACGCGCGGCTGTATTCTTTTTTTAAGAATTTGCGGATTGTAAAATCTTCTTTCAGATAATTTACAAATTCCTTCTCGCTGTACCACATGGAATCCCATGTGCGAATAATACCTACGCGAATGCTCTGGGGATTGACTTTCTGTCCCATCGGAAATTCTCCTTACTTCTTCTCTTCAGGCGCGGGGAGCGCAACTGTTACTACAAGATGCGAATTGCCTTTCATCAGCATATCCGCCCGGCCTCTCGCACGGGGAAGCCATCTTTTCAGATAAGGCGCCTGATCCGCGCAAATTTTCGTGATCACGAGATTATCGGCGGTCTCTTCGGGGTTCACATTTTTAAAGTTCGCCTGCGCCGAATGAATCACCTTGTATGCCATCTTCGCGCCCTTATTCGGTAATACCCGCAATAATGCGAGCGCGTCCTTTACACTTTTACCGCGAACGATATTGATAATCTTTCTAAGCTTCAGTACGGAAATGCGGAGATATCTCCCGAATGCTTTCGCTTCCATATTTCAATCCTATGCTGTTATTTAGCGGGGGCCGCTTTTTTTGCGCCGGAATGTCCGCGGAATACGCGTGTCGGCGAAAATTCCCCAAGTTTATGTCCAACCATGTTCTCATTGATAAAAACAGGGATGAATATTTTACCATTATATACCTGAATTGTCAAGCCAATCATCTCAGGAATTATTGTCGAACGTCTCGACCACGTCTTCAGCGTCTTTTTATCGCCGCTGGTCGCTTCCTGCGCGACTACCGCTTTCTTGTATAATTTCGCGTCCACATAGGGACCTTTCTTTACTGAACGTGACATTCATGTTCTCCCGCGTTTATTTCTTACGTCTGGAAAGAATATACTTACTGGTGGTCTTCTTCTTATCACGGGTCTTGTAGCCCTTCGCGGGTACGCCCGTGCGGCTGACAGGAGTCTTATAACCCTTCTGCTTACCGCGACCTCCGCCATGAGGATGGTCGTGCGTATTCATCGCGACACCGCGAACAGTCGGACGGATGCCGAGATGGCGGCTCTTTCCGGCTTTACCGAACACAATGTTCGAATTGTCCGCGTTACCCACTTCCCCGACAGTGGCATAGCATTCGCTGAGCACCATACGGATTTCACCGGACGGCATTCTCAGGATCGCGTACTTGCCTTCTTTACCTTCGAGCTTGGCAAACGAGCCTGCCGAACGGGCCATCTGACCGCCCTTTCCGGGTTTGAGCTCTATATTATGGACAATCGTACCCACAGGTATCGCCTTCAACGGCAACGCATTCCCGGGGAGGATATCGGAACCGTCGCCCGCGATAATACGCTGGCCGACTTCCATACCCTTGGGGGCGAGGATATACCGTTTTTCTCCGTCGACATAGTGCAGGAGAGCGATTCTGGCGCTGCGGTTAGGATCGTACTCGATCGTCATTACCTTTGCCTCGACGTCGCGCTTGTCGCGTTTGAAGTCGATGACGCGGTAGTAACGCTTGTTACCTCCGCCGCGGTGCTTCGCGGTGATACGGCCCTGGCTGTTTCTGCCGTCGCCGCGTCCGCGCTTCATCCCTTCGATCAGGGTCTTTTCCGGTTCGGTCGCCGTGATTTCTACGAAATCGAAGCTAACCTTATGCCGGAGACCGGGATTTATAGGCTTAAAACGTTTGATTCCCATATTAACCTCTCCTATGCCTTGAAGACATCGATCTCGCCCTTCTTCAGGGTGACAATCGCTTTCTTCCAGGTATTAGTGTATCCCGGCACTTTCTGGTTGCGAAGCCGTTTACGCTTGGGTTTGACGAGTATGGTATTCACTTTGTCGACTTCGACCTTGAATAACTGCTCGACCGCCCGGGTGATTTCAATTTTATTCGCATCCTTACTGACTTCGAACGCGTACTTTTTATGTACGTCTTTTTTGCCTTTTCCCTTACCGGATTTCTTCTCATCGGCGTTCATATCGCTCACTTTTTCGGTGATGACCGGTCTGATCAGGATTTCACTCGCCAACGACATTTTATTTCTCCACGTTTAATATATTCGAAAACTTCTCATCCAATTTCTTCATAGCGGCTTCCACCACGAAGATTCTCGCCGCGTAAACCAGTGGGAGTATGTCGAGATTATCCACCGACAGACAGGTCACGTTGGTAAGGTTCTGCGCGCCAAGCACCATATTTTTATCATAATCGGGCACCACGACGACTACTCTCTCGTTAACGTTCTCCGTAATCCCGGATAGCGCCTTCAGGAAATCCTTCGTCTTGTGGCTGTCTACCTTGAACGAACCGATAACGGAAAGCCGGCCTATCTCGTTCATTTTACTCAGGACATACAGGTAAGCCTTTGCCTTCTGCTTCTTGTTGACCGACTGCGAAAAATCGCGGGGTTTCGGCCCGAATATGACGCCGCCGCCTCTCCATAGAGGAGAACGGGTACTACCCGCGCGCGCGCGTCCCAAACCCTTCTGTTTAAACGGTTTGCGTCCGCCGCCGCGTATCTCGGATTTCGTCTTCGTACTGGCGTTACCCTGACGGTCGTTCGCCAAACGCGCGACTACTACCTGATGCAGCACCTTATCGGTGACATCGTCCCACACTTTCGACAGTTTCATGTCGTTCGTCTTGGTTTTCCCTTCGTATACTTCTATCTTCATATACCGTTCCTTACTTATGCTTTGATGGCGTCGCGAACCATGACATAGCCGTTGTTCGCACCGGGTACATTACCGCGGATAAAGAGCAGACGTTTTTCAGCGTCGAACTTCACCAGCTTCTGTCCTAATACGGTCACACGGGTATTCCCCATATGCCCGGGCATATGCTTGCCCTTGAAAACGTGAGCGGGAAAGGTATGCATACCGATAGAACCTGTCCGGCGATGCATCTTCGCGCCATGAGTAGCGGGACCTCCGCTGAAGTGCCAACGTTTAATAGCGCCGGCAAAACCGCGTCCCTTCATTATCCCCGAAATATCGACCTTTTTAATCGAGCTCACGGCCTCGGACAATTTCGCGTCGTCATCATAGACTCCGCTGTCCTCGATCCTGATTTCGCGGCAATACCTCGGTTTCTTGAACTCTTTCTCTTTCCGGCGCACGGTTTTAAAATCGTAACCCAGTATCACGGCGTTGTAACCGTCTTTTTCAGTAGTACGCTTCCCGATTATTTCCATATCGGAAAAATCGATCACCGTTACTCCGGCTATCGCGCCGTTATCATACACTTGGGTCATACCGAGTTTCTTCCCGATTATGCCGACTTTATTAGCCTTCATTTTTAGCCACCTGTTCCCTATTATTGCTTAATTTCAACATCCACGCCGGCCGGTAACTGCAACTCCATGAGTGCGTTGATCAGGTCGTTAGTAGGCTCGTAGATATCGATCAGGCGCTTATGTGTTCTCTGCTCGAACTGTTCGCGCGAATTCGCGTTGACATGAGGAGAACGCAGCACCGTAAACTTCTTCGTCATGGTAGGCAACGGGATAGGGCCGGAGACCCTACCCCCTTTACTTTTTACAGATTCAACAATCGCCTTCGCGGATTTATCGATCAGGCGGGCGTCGAAAGATTTCAAACGAACTCTTATTCTGCTCACAGACGCCTCTTATTATGCTATTATATCGGTAACGACACCAGCGCCAACCGTACGGCCGCCCTCGCGGATAGCGAAGCGCATACCCTTCTCGATAGCAACAGGCACTATCAGTTCGATAGTCATGTTGACGTTATCTCCGGGCATAACCATATCAGCGCCCTTGATCCCCGCAATATTACCGGTAACATCGGCAGTGCGGATAAAGAACTGCGGGCGGTACCCGACATGGAACGGGGTCTTACGACCGCCTTCTTCGGGCTTCAGCACGAGCACTTCGGCGTCGAACTTGGTGTGCGGAGTGATGGACTTCGGCTTCGCGACAATCATACCGCGGCGAATAGCGTCCTTATCGACACCGCGCAGGAGTAAACCTACGTTATCGCCCGCCATACCTTCGTCGAGAAGTTTGCGGAACATTTCCACACCGGTTACGACGGAAGTAGTGGTATCCTTGTAACCTATGATTTCAACAGGATCGTTTACATGAATAATACCGCGCTCGATACCGCCGGTGGCAACCGTACCGCGGCCTGTGATCGAGAAGATATCTTCAATCGACATCAGGAAGGGTTTATCGGTTTCACGCGCGGGATCGGGGAAATACGAGTCCATAGCATCACAAAGTTCCTTGATGCAGTTATAAGCGGGATCGCTCGTGTTAGGAGCTTCGTACGCCTTGAGGGCGGAACCGCGGATGATCGGAGTATCGTCGCCGGGGAACTTATACTGGGTCAAAAGTTCGCGTACATCCATTTCCACCAGGTCGATCAACTCAGCGTCTTCTTTGGATATCTGGTCGCATTTATTTAAAAACACGATAATATTCGGCACATTAACCTGACGTGCAAGCAACACGTGCTCGCGGGTCTGGGGCATAACACCGTCGGTCGCCGCGACTACGAGAACCGCACCGTCCATCTGGGCAGCGCCGGTGATCATGTTCTTGATATAGTCGGCGTGTCCGGGACAGTCGATATGCGCATAATGGCGCTTATCGGTTTCATATTCGACGTGCGCGGTATTGATCGTTATACCTCTTGCCTTCTCTTCCGGCGCATTATCGATTTCATCATACTTCTTGACCTTACCACCGCCCTTACTTGCGAGATACATAGTGATAGTCGCGGTCAGGGTGGTCTTACCATGATCCACGTGACCTATAGTACCAACGTTCAGGTGCGTTTTTTTACGTTCGAATTTACCTTCAGCCATTGTATTATTCCTCCTGCTGGTTTTCTTCTATTCAGCTTTTAATACATTATCCCATAAACTTTTAGGCAGTTCCGCGTAGTGATCGAAAGTCATCACATGGGTCGCGCGTCCCTGTGTCAATGAACGCAGGGTGGTCGTATAACCGAACATTTCCGCCATCGGCACATGCCCGGTAATCATACGCGCGCTGCCCTTGGGGTCCATACCCACTATCTTGGCGCGGCGGGAACTCAAGTCCCCGATTACATCGCCGAGATAATCTTCCGGCACAGTGACGTCCGCCTTCATAACCGGTTCGAGAATGACAGGGTCCGCCTGTTCCATCGCGTCCTTGAAGCCCTTCGATGCCGCGATCTTAAACGCGATTTCCGATGAGTCAACTTCGTGATACGAACCGTCTATCAATATTACCTTGATATCCACAACCTGGAACCCGCCGATAACACCGCTCTCAATCGCTTCCTCGACACCTTTCTTGATGGCGGGGATGTATTCCTTCGGTATTCTACCGCCGACTACGCGATCCTCGAACTCGAAGCCCTTTCCTGTTTCCAACGGTTCGACTTCCATCAGCACGTGACCGTACTGACCGCGTCCGCCGGACTGACGGATATATTTGCTCTCCGCTTTCGCGTGACGTTTGATCGTTTCGCGGTAGGCGACCTGCGGCTTACCGACATTCGCCTGAACATTGAACTCGCGGATCATACGGTCGACGAGGATTTCCAGATGAAGTTCGCCCATCCCGTAGATCAACGTCTGCCCGGTCTCGTCGTCGGTCTTCACCTTGAACGTCGGGTCTTCTTCCTGCAACTTCCCGAGCACTTCGCTCAGTTTATTGATATCGTCCTTCGTCTTAGGTTCGATCGCCACCGAGATAACCGGATCCGGGAAGTCGATCGCCTCGAGGATAATAGGATGATTCTCATCCACCACACTATCGCCGGTGGTTGTGTCCTTAAACCCGACTACCGCGATAATGTCCCCCGCGAAAACCATATCCACTTCTTCCCTTTTATTCGCGTGCATACGTAATAAACGAGCCACGCGTTCCTTTCTCTGTTTAGCGACATTGTATATATAACTACCCTTTTCCAGCTTTCCGGAATATATCCGGGCGAAAACGAGTTTTCCAACATGCGTATCAACCATCACCTTAAACGCCAGCGCGGTTAACGGTTCGGTTTCCAACGGCTTGCGAATCTCTTCCTTCCCGTTGTTCGGATTGATACCCTTAATCGGGGGAACATCTCCCGGAGACGGAAGAAAATTCACCACCGCATCCAACAACAACTGTACGCCTTTATTCTTCAGGGCGGAACCGCAGAGCATAGGATACATTTTACTGGTAATCGTGGAATGACGAATACCGCGCAGCATTTCCTCTATACTCAACTCTTCGCCTTCAAGGTACTTTTCCATCAGGTCGTCGTTCCCGTCGCAAATAGCTTCCACTAATTTCAGACGGTATTTCTCGACTTTTTCCTTCATATCCGCCGGACAGTCGGTTTCTTCGTACTGCTCGTCTTTATCCTTACCGACCCAGACATAAGCCTTCCGGGTAATCAGATCGATCATACCTACAAAATCGTTTTCAGCGCCTATGGGCAACTGGAGCGGTATAGCCGTAACACCGAGCTTTTTCTCCATCGAAGTAACACACATATAGAAGTCGGCGCCAATTTTATCCATTTTATTCACAAACGCTATACGCGGAACATTATACTTATCAGCCTGACGCCATACCGTTTCGGACTGAGGCTCGACGCCTTCGCCCCCGTCAAAAACCGCGACCGCTCCGTCGAGTACGCGTAACGAACGCTCTACTTCGGCGGTAAAGTCCACGTGTCCGGGAGTATCGATAATGTTGATCTTATGATCCTTCCAGAAACATGTGGTAGCGGCGCTGGTGATAGTGATACCGCGTTCTTTTTCCTGAACCATCCAGTCCATTTCAGCGGCGCCTTCATGCACTTCACCGATCTTATGTGTTTTTCCGGTATAATATAATATACGTTCGGACACCGTCGTTTTACCCGCATCAATATGCGCGGCGATCCCGATATTTCTTATTTTATCAATTGCGTATTTCTTTTCAGCAGCCATGCAAAAAACCCCTTACCAACGATAATGAGCGAAGGCTTTGTTAGCTTCGGCCATTTTAATAGTATCAACTTTCTTTTTAATAACCGTACCCGTGTTGTTAAACGCGTCGATTAATTCCTTCCCGAGTTTCTCGGCCATCGAATGTTCCTTTCTCGTGCGGGAGGTATTTACCAGCCAGCGAATGGAAAGCGAATTCTGTCTCGTAGGCCTCACTTCGACAGGCACCTGATAGGTAGCACCGCCGACGCGGCGCGAACGGACTTCGATAGGCGGTTTGATATTTTCCATCGCCTTCTCGAGCGCCTGTAACGCGGGCTCGCCGGTTTTCTGAGCAAGAAAATCCATCGCGCCGTAGACTATTTCGGTCGCGGTAGATTTCTTACCGGCCCACATAATCTGGTTCACGATTTTAGTAACCAACAGGCTCCCATATTTATAGTCCGGCTGTATCGGTTGCCGATGGACTTTATTCTTTTTCCTTGGCATAGTCCTTCACTCCTTATGACTTGGGCTTCTTGGCTCCATACTTGGAGCGGCTGGTCATACGCTTCTCCACACCCATCGCGTCGAGAGTACCGCGGATAATATGGTAACGGACACCGGGAAGGTCTTTTACACGGCCTCCGCGGATAAGCACAACCGAGTGTTCCTGAAGGTTGTGGCCGATACCGGGAATATAAGCGGTTACTTCGATACCATGGCTCAACCGGACACGTGCGATCTTACGCAACGCCGAGTTCGGTTTTTTAGGAGTCATCGTAGTC
Source organism: Brevinematales bacterium (assembly GCA_013177895.1). Lineage (GTDB taxonomy): Bacteria > Spirochaetota > Brevinematia > Brevinematales > GWF1-51-8 > GWF1-51-8. The sequence continues at coordinate 22,404 of JABLXV010000067.1, forward strand.
ACTTTAACACACACACCGCGCTTCTGCGGGTTGCCCCTCAGAGCCGGAGATTTTGTTTTCTTCTTGACTAATTCTCTTCCGAAACGAACCAACTGGTTAATCGTCGGCATACTTTTTACCTCTTCTCAATATTAAAGCGTAAACGGTGACGTATATTATAGCGAGCCGTTTTACGTTTGTCAATTTTTAGACATATTAGTTTTGCGCCAATCTTCAAATGCGGAAAAATCTGGCTTACTCGTTGGTACGGAGCTTAATTCCCTGGTAATACTTGATACCCGTTCCCGCGGGAATCAGCTGTCCGATAACGAGGTTTTCCTTCAGTCCCTGGAGTTTGTCGATTGCGCCTCTTAATGCGGCGGTGGAAAGCACGCGGGGTGTTTCCTGGAACGACGCGGCGGAGAAGAAACTCTCCGTAAAGAGCGACGCTTTCGTCAATCCCATGAGGATAGGCCGGGCCTTGGCAGGCTGCCCTCCTTGGCTGATTACGCTTTCATTTTCCCTATTAAAAACTATTTTATCTACATTCTGCCCGATAATGAATTCCGTGTCTCCGGCGTCCACTATTTCCACTTTCTTCAGCATCTGCCGGACTATGATACTGATGTGCTTCTCGTTGATATCCACACCCTGCAGGCGGTACACGCCCTGTATCTCGTTCAGGAGGAATTCCTCCACAGCGGTATATCCCTGTACGCGCAATATGTCGTGCGAACTGATCTGACCCTCGCTGAGCTGGTCGGCCGCCTGTACCTTATCCCCTATACGGACATAGATATTCTTTCCGCTCGGTATGAGGTGCGCGAATATCTGGCCGTTCTTGGCGCGGATGGATACGACATACTTACCTTTTTTCTGCTCGATATCGGATACTTCTCCGCTGACCTTCGAGATAACGGAGATACTCTTGGGCTTCCGTGATTCGAACAGTTCGGTGACTCTCGGGAGACCTCCGACGATATCTCTCGCGCGCTTCCTTCCCATAGGTCTGCGGGCGAGTACGTCTCCGGCCTTCACGGGAGTTTCCTCCGGCACTGCTAGCGTCGTTCCGGGCATGACCACGATACGGTCGAGAGAATTCCTCTCCTCGTCGCGAAGCATGATGATATTCTTGTTCTTGGTCTCGTTGCCCTGGGGACCTTCCATCGCATACCCGACTATACCGTTGTATTCGCTCAGGTACAGTTCGTTATACGGGTCGAAGTCCGCGAGTTTCTCGCCCTTCTTCGATAAACGTCCCTTTCGGACATACATGGTCGCTCCGACCTTGATCGAATATTCGTGTATATCGTTATCCAGTACATGAATCATGCCTTCGTTCGGCTTTACCACAACGAATACGCGGCTTCCAAATTTAACCGGAGTCCCGTCCTTCATCGCGAATACCACTTCCTCGCTGTTAAACTCGCGTTCCTCAAGGGTCTTGAAGTCAATCTGCTGGAGCTGAGCCATCTCATAGGAGTTAATGACCTTGCGGACGCGGATAAACGATTTTCTCGGGTTGACCAGTTCGGGTTTCCCGTCACGGTCAAGGCGATAGATCAGGTTATCGGGCAGGCCGCTCTCTTCGGAGTTGATCGAATCGCGGAAGGTGCGTTCGAATAGCCAGCTATTGAAATGCGCGAGTTCCTCGCCTTCCAGCTGCGCGGCAATATCTTTGGCCACATTCAGATCGTAAGCCTTTCCAAGCCTGTCGAACGGAATGAGCTTATAAAAATCTTTTTTATCGAGTAACGGGTTCAGCTTGGTGAGGAAGGTCGGCGAAAATCTCTGCGCCGCTTCCAGCTCAGCATAGCTGCTCTCGGGGAACGCGTTCTTCGCGAACTGCCGTACTTCTTCGTTGCCCATAATCTTCTGCGTCTTCGGGGTAAAATAGGGCGAACCGACGACAAACGCGTCGTAGTTCAGCTTGACTTCGCTTTCACCCATCTGTGTCGCGGCGATACCTCCGATATGGAAGGTTCTCATGGTCAACTGTGTGCCCGGCTGTCCGATGGATTCCGCGGCGATAATACCCACGGCTTCCCCGATATTGGCAACCATTCTCTGCGAGAGATCCCATCCGTAACATTTCGCGCAAACCCCTTGCTTGGCTTCGCACGTGAGTACGCTTCTGATCTTGATGGTTTCGATACCGGCATTCTCTATCGCTTCCGACGCATCCTCGTCGAGGACTTCGTTCGACTTGATCAGCAGCTCTCCGTTACGGGGATCGTAAATATTCGACACGACCGTGCGCCCGACAATTCTGTCGCGCAGGGGCTTGACTATTTCGTCTCCCTGCTTGATAGCGCTCATATCGATACCCTTCACCGTGCCGCAATCGCGTATCGCGATTACCACGTCCTGGGATATATCCACAAGCTTACGCGTCAGGTATCCCGCGTCGGCTGTCTTCAACGCCGTATCGGCGAGACCCTTGCGGGCTCCGTGACTGGAGATAAAGTACTCGAGAACCGACAAGCCTTCCTTAAAGTTGGACTTGATCGCGAGTTCGATAATTTCACCGGACGGTTTTGCCATCAAGCCGCGCATACCGGCGAGCTGACGGATCTGTTCGCGGCTTCCGCGAGCGCCCGAATCCATCATAATATAGAGCGAGTTGAACCCGCCGTAACTGCTTTTCAGCTTACTTTCCACGAACCGCTTGATTCTTTCGTTCGCGCCGGCCCAAAGGTCGACGACCTGGTTGTATTTTTCATCGTGGGTAATCAAACCGCTGCGGGCGTTCTCTTCGATACGCTTCACGGCTTTCTCGGTTTCCTGCACTATATTGTGCTTCTCTTCGGGCACTTCCACATCGGATATCGCGATCGTTACGCCGAAACGGGTCGCGTAGGTATAACCCACGTTCTTCAATTCGTCGACGTAGCGGGCGGTTTCCTTGATGCCGTATGTTTTATAACACTTCGATATAGATGTTTCCAGTTTCTTGCTGTTCATCGTGTCTTCGACGTAACGGAGCTTTTCCGGCACGATCTGGTTGAAGATGACGCGGCCGACGGTCGTGTCCTTTCTCCATACCCCGTCCATCTTAAAGTTGATCGCGGTATTGTAATCGATCACCCCGCTCTCGACGGCGAAGATGATTTCTTCGATACGGTCGTACGAACGCAGAGTCTTGGGGTCGTTTTCCTCGTTCGTTTTTTTAGTAAGATAGTAGATACCGAGCACCATGTCCTGAGTCGGGTAAACAATCGGCTTACCGTTTGCGGGGTTCAGGAGGTTGCGCGAGGACAGCATGAGCATCCACGCTTCGACCTGCGCCTCGGGCGTAAGCGGCACGTGGACAGCCATCTGGTCTCCGTCGAAGTCGGCGTTATACGCGTGACAAACGAGCGGGTGGAGCTGGATCGCTTTCTCTTCTATTAATATAGGCTCGAACGCCTGGATACCCAATCGATGCAGCGTAGGAGCGCGGTTGAGGAGCACCGGATGGTCGCGTACCACTTCTTCGAGGATACCCCACACGAGCTCGTGCTCCATCTCGATCATCCGCTTCGCGGCTTTGATGTTATGGGCGTAGCCCTGATCGACCAGCCCGCGCATGACGAACGGCTTAAAGAGTTCGAGCGCCATCTGCTTAGGGAGTCCGCACTGGTGGAGTTTGAGGCTCGGGCCGACGATGATAACCGAACGGCCGGAGTAGTCCACACGTTTACCGAGAAGGTTCTGGCGGAACCGCCCCTGCTTCCCTTTCAATATATCGGACAGCGACTTGAGCGGCCGGTCGCCGTTGCCGGTAACCGGATGCGTGCGGCGGGAGTTGTCGAACAACGAATCCACCGCATCCTGCACCATACGCATTTCGTTCTTGATGATAATATCGGGAGCGTTGACCTGTTTCAGCTTCTTGAGACGGTTATTCCGGTTGATCAGCCTGCGGTAAAGATCGTTGATATCGGAGGTCGCGAAACGGCCGCCGTCGAGAGGAACCATCGGGCGCAAATCGGGCGGGATAACCGGGATAATATCGAGGATCATCCATTCGGGCTTATTGTCCGATTTGCGGAGTTCCTCGACCAGTTCGAGGCGCTTGAGCACCTTTTTATCCACTTTCGGTTTATGCTCGACCAGTTCGCGGAGCTCGTCGGAAAGCGCGTCGAGATCCATATTCTTGAGTATCTTCTGGATAGCGACCGCGCCGGTATCGGCCTGGAACGCTTCCTTGTATTTATCGCGGTATTCGTCGTACTCCTCGTCGGTCAGTACCTGATTCTGCATCAGGTCGGTTTCGCCGGTGTCGATCACGATATATTTTTCGAAGTACAGAATGCTCTGGATATCCGACGGGGGCACTTCGAGAAGGAGGGCGATTTTCGACGGCACGATCCGGTAGTACCAGATATGCGCGATAGGCGCCGCGAGATTGATATGCCCTGTCCGGTAACGGCGCACCTTCGATTCGGTGACTTCCACGCCGCATTTATCGCAGACAATACCTTTATAGCGGATCGAGCGGAATTTTCCGCAGGTACATTCGAAGTCCTTCGTGGGGCCGAATATACGCTCGCAGAACAAGCCGTCTCTTTCGGGCCTGAGCGTCCGGTAGTTAATCGTCTCCGGCTTCTTGACCTCGCCGTAGGATAAACTTTCGATCAAGTCGGATGAAGCCAGATGTATAGAAACGGAACCGAAAGTAGTCGTTCCCTTCATAAATAAACTCCCTTATTATATATTGCGGACGCCTTTTAAAAAACCGTCCTTACACTAAATGAGAGATTTTCGTATCGAACAATTCCTTCTCTTTATCATTCAGCGGAACACGTTTCCCGCCCTTGTCGTACACCTGGATATCCAGAGCGAGACCGCGGAGTTCCTGCACCAGTACGTTGAACGATTCCGGGATACCCGGCGATGCAACATACTTACCCTTGATAATCCCCTCGTAGATGCGGACGCGCCCTTCGGTATCGTCGGACTTGACCGTCAGCATTTCCTGCAGCAGGTTCGCCGCACCGTAAGCCTCGAGCGCCCAGACTTCCATTTCTCCAAGTCTCTGGCCTCCGAAGTTCGCCTTACCGCGTAACGGCTGCTGGGTCACCAGCGAGTATGGGCCTACCGAACGCGCGTGTATCTTATCGTCGACCATATGGTGCAGTTTCAGGATGTACATCACGCCGACAAACACGGGCTTCTCGAACGGTATACCGGTTCTTCCGTCGCGGAGAACAAATTTCCCGTTCATGGGAAGCTTGACGCGCTCGTAATACGCTTCTATCGTCTTGGCATCCTCGCCGTAGTTCTTACGCTCGGACTTCAATGTATCGTAGAGCTTTTTATTCGCTTTCTCGAGTTCTTCCTCTATCTGAACAAGGGACGCTCCCTCGAACACGGGGCACTCGTAATTAACGCCGAGCTTCCATCCCGCGAGGCCGAGCAGGGTCTCGAAGAGCTGACCGAGGTTCATACGGGAAGGTACGCCGAGCGGGTTCAATACGATATCGACGGGAGTCCCGTCGGGCAGGTACGGCATATCCTCTTCGGCCATCACGCGCGAGATAACGCCCTTGTTACCGTGGCGTCCGGCTATCTTATCGCCGGGCTTGATCTTGCGCTTCTTCGCGATATATACCTTCACGAGCTTGATGACTCCGGGGGGCAGTTCGTCGTTGTTGGATGCGTTGAACACCTTGACGTCGACCACCACGCCGCCTTCGCCATGAGGAACGCGCAGGGACGTATCGCGCACATCCTTCGCCTTCTCGCCGAATATGGCGTGAAGGAGCCGGAATTCCGGGGTCTCGGTGGGCTCGCCCTTCGGGGTGACCTTACCGACCAGGATATCTCCGGGTTTGACATACGCGCCGACACGGATAATTCCTTCGGAGTCGAGGTTGCGCACCGCGTCTTCGCCGACATTCGGTATTTCCGAGGTGATTTCCTCGCTCCCGAGCTTCGTCTCGAGCGCCTTGCACTCGAACACGGTCGTATATACCGATGTAAAATCGTCGTTCTTTAAAAGTTTCTCGCTGATGAGCACGGCGTCTTCGTAGTTGTATCCGTTCCACGGCATGAACGCCACGAGGATATTCCGTCCGAGGGCGAGTTCTCCCGCGAAGCTCGCGAAACCGTCCGCGATCACGTCGCCCTTAGCGACTTTCTCGCCGGAGTCCACGATGGGCTTCTGGTTGAAGCTCGTGTCCTGGTTCGTGCGGCGGAATTTGACGAGATCGTAAGTTTTTTCTCCGCCCTTCGACTTCATGATTATCTTGGTCGAATCGACTTTCTTGACTTCTCCGTCCTCTTCCGCGACCAATATCGCGCGCGCGTCGCGTGCGACATAGTATTCCATACCGGTACCGACTATCGGCGACTGCGATATGAGAAGCGGCATCGCCTGACGCTGCATGTTCGATCCCATGAGGGCTCGGTTCGCGTCGTCATGCTCGATAAACGGTATCAGCGACGCGGAGACAGAAAGAATCTGCTTCGGCGCGACGTCCATGAGCTGAATCTTGTCCTTAGGGGCAAGTTCGAACTCGCCGCGGAAACGGCATTGTACGAGGTCTTCGACTAACTTTCCGTCTTTATCCAGCTTAATGTTCGCCTGTGCGATATAGAAATTCTCCTCTTCCGTAGCGGAGAGGTACTTGATTTCATCCGTTACCTTTTCGGCCTTCACCACCACATATGGGGTCTCGAGGAATCCGTAGGGATTCACCTGCGCGAATGTGGCGAGCGAGACGATGAGACCGATGTTCGGACCTTCAGGCGTCTCGATCGGACACACGCGCCCGTAATGGGTGTTGTGTACGTCGCGAACCTCGAACCCTGCGCGGTCGCGTGAAAGACCGCCGGGGCCGAGCGCGGACAGACGGCGTTTATGCGTCAGTTCTGCGATCGGGTTCGTCTGGTCCATGAACTGCGATAACTGGCTCATCCCGAAAAAGTCGTTGATAGCGGACACGATCGGCTTGATCGCGATGATGTTCTGCGGAGAGAACTCCTCGACATCGCGCGATGAAAGTTTCTCGTGTATCGCTTTCTCGACCTTCGAGAACGCGCTGAGTATCTGGTTCATTATAAGTTCGTTGACGTTTCTCACGCGGCGGTTGCCGAGATGATCGACGTCATCGAGGGAAGCTTCTTTATTATAGACTTTCAGCAGATGCTGGAGCGAACGGGTGATATCCTCGAACGTCAGCGTCTTGGTCTGGATCAGTTGATTGCGGTCTTCACCCTCGTAGTCCGAGAAGAGCTTGAGCACCAGTTTATAACGTCCTACCTCGCCCAGATCGTACATCTTCGGGCTGAAAAACATATTATTCAGCTCGCGGACTATGCTCTCCAACGGAGCGGCTTCGCCGGGGTGCAGGATGCTGTAAATTTTCTTGATAGCCTTGTTTACCGCGTCCTTGGTGTCATCCTTTTCGAGCGTATTAATCAGGGGCTTATTCGTCAGGATCGACTTGGGATTGATGATCTTGATGAGGGTCTTTTCCTTCTGGTAAAGCTGGTTGATGCTTCCGGGAAGGAGCTTGTCCACCGCGGAGATAATCAGGTTACCCTCGTCGTCGTTCACATCTTCGGCGATATATTTACCGACCAGGCGGGAGATTGCCTCTTCCTTGTCGATTTTCTTTAAGTCCACTTTTTTAACATCGAAGAAAGCCGCGATGATATCGCCCGCCGACATCCCGAGCGCGCGAAGGAACATGGTAACCAGTACCTTGCGGCGCGAATCGATACGGACATACATCAGGTCTTTCTTGGTATCGATAATAAACTCGAGCCAAGACCCCTTTTCAGGGACAATCTTCGACGAGAATTCCTTGTTCTTATAGCTGAAAAGGACGCCGGGGGATTTATAAATCTGGTTGACCACCACACGTTCGGCGCCGTTAATAATAAACGTACCGCGGTGGGTCATCAACGGGAAATCCCCGATATAGATGTCCTTTTCTTTAATTTCGCCGGTCTCCCGGTCGATCAGGCGGAAAACCGCCTTGACAGGCACGCTATAAGTCAGGTTTTTATCGAAACATTCATTTTCGGAATACTTTATATTACCGATTTCATAAAACGCATAATCGATCACAAACTTCCCGTCAGTGCTTTCGATAGGAAATACCGAACGGAAAACCCCTTCCAATCCCTTGAGCGCGCGTTTTGTCGGAGGGACATCCGTCTGCAGAAAATCTTTATATGCTTTCAGCTGGATATCGAGTAGATCGGGGAGAGGTACTCTTTCCTTGGCAGCCTTGGAAAAAGTAATTCTTTTAATTTTTAACGACATATTTGTCTCCGACTTTTTTATCAAATTAAATACACATTCCCCTTCAGTCCATAGAGAAGGGGAATGCTATCTTCGACAATATTATTGTACGAATACAAGAGATACAGCGAACGGAAAGTCAAGGTTACTTGATCTCAACAACCGCCCCGGCCGCTTCCAAATCTTTTTTAAGCTTTTCCGCATCCGCTTTCTCGATGTTTTCCTTTACAGGAGTTGCACCGGCGGATTCAGTAAGATCTTTCGCTTCTTTCAGGGGAAGACCGGTAATGTTTCTTACGACTTTAATGACTTCCACTTTCTTTTCGCCGGGAGATTTGATGTAGACGGAAACCGTGCTGGCTTCCTCTTCCTTAGCGCCTTCGCCGGCTGCAGGAGCCGCGGCGGCTACCGCTACGGGAGCGGCGGCTTTAACATCAAACTTCTCTTCGATTGCTTTCCTGAGTTCATTCAGTTCGAGCACAGTCATCTCGCTGATAATATCGATCACCTGAGTAATTTTGTCCTGAGCCATTTTGTTACTCCTCAATTATTTTCTATATATTACGCTTTCTTCTTTTCCAATGCTTCGACGGTACCGACAAAAGTAGTCATAATACCGTTCAGCACACCCACGAACTTGCCCAGAACGGCGGTCAGGTCTCCCGCGATAATCGCGATGAGTTCCTTCTTGCCGGGGAGCTTGGATATTTCGATAACCTGCTTGTTATCATACGCGGTATTCGAAACAATCCCACCCTTGATCAGAAACTTTTCATTCTTCTTTCCGAAAACCACCAAAGCCTTCAGACACGCCAAAATATCCGATTTGGAATAGATCAGCATAGTGTTTTCTTTGAGATAAGGTTCCATTCCCTTGACTTCGATCGTATCGAGAGCCCGCTTCAAAAGACGGTTTTTCACGATATTCGATCCGCCGCCTAGCTGGCGAACGTCCCGACGAAGGCTTTCCATTTCAGGAACAGTCAGACCCTTAAAGTTCGCTACAATAAAACCGTCCGCGTCCTTTAACAATCCGGCCATCGTTTCTATAACTTTGCTCTTTTCAGTTTTCTGCATGACAGTATCCTTACTTTATGAAATTGTTAAACGGATATCTTTTTAAAATCCACCGGAACCACAAGCCCCATAGTCGGCGCAAGATTCATGCTCGCCATATACTCACCCTTCAGGTCAGTCGGGCGGTTCTTCATCAGCAGTTTATGGATAGCGAGTGTGTTTTCCAGTAAAGCCTGTTCGGAAGAAGACTTTTTACCGATAACCGCGTGAATATTTCCGGTCTTATCGGCGCGTATTTCCACACGTCCGGCCTTATATTCCTTGACCACTTTCGTCAGATCCATAGTAACCGTACCGGTCTTGGGGTTCGGCATCATCTTGCGGCGGCCTAATATAGCCCCGAGTTTACCGACAACCTTCATCATATCGGGAGTCGCGATAACCGCGTCGAATTCCAGCCATCCGCCGAGAATCTTCTCTGCAAGGTCTTCCCCGCCGACAAAATCGGCGCCGGCATCTTTCGCCTCGGCAGCCTTATCGCCCTGGGCGAATACCAGCACCTTTTTCTCTCTACCCACCGAATGCGGCATCACGAGGACGTCGCGGATCGTATGCTTCTGCTTGATATTCAGCAGGTAATGCAATTCGATCGTTTCGTCGAACTTCGCGGTCGCGACCTCGCGTACACGCTTTACAGCATCTTCGAGAGCGTAGGTCTGGAAAATATCATGCTTCTCGAGCATCGCGAGATAGCGTTTCGTCCCTTTATAGGTAATTCCATCTTTTACAAGTACTTTTTTCGGCATAGTTTACTCCTCGACTTCCACACCCATATTCCGGGCAGTGCCCGCCACAGACCGCATAGCGGCTTCAACCGTGTTCGCGTTAAGATCAGGCATTTTTATCTGCGCGATTTTTCTTAATTGTTCCTGAGTCAGCTTACCCATCTTTTCCTTATTCGGCGTAGGGGAACCTTTCTCGATTCCGAGTTCCTTCTTTATTAAGTTGGAAGCCGGGGGCGTTTTCAGGATAAAAGTAAAGGATCTGTCGTCAAAAATGGTAATTACCACCGGAATAACAAACCCGACCTTATCCTTAGTCGCTTCATTGAACTGCTTACAGAATTCCATCAATTGTATGCCGTAAGGACCGAGCGCGGTACCCACAGGAGGAGCGGGGTTCGCCTTTGTCGCTTCCAACTGGAGTTTCACCTCAGCCTTTACTTTCTTCTTTGCCATTTCTCGTTCTCCTTAAAGAAACACGTTATATCTTATGCACCTGCGAGAAACCGAGTTCGACCGGCGTCAGACGCCCGAAGATCTCCACTCTCACGGTAAGGCTATTCTTTTCATGGGAAATCAATTCCACTTCGCCCTCGAAGTCCTTGAACGGCCCTTCGCCGATCCGTACACGTTCGCCTACCTCGAAGCCCGATTCGAGCTTTCCGAGATCGGTCTTGATATCGCCGGTACGTTCGAAGATGGACTTGACCTCTTCATAGTTCAACGGGACAGGACGCTTGTTACCGCCACCGGCGTTGAGGAACATCCCCACTCCGTTGACGGACTTTATCTCGGCGTAAATTTTCTTCCACGCCGCATCGTCTTCGGGAAGATCGAGCTCGACAAGCACATAGCCCGGGTATATCTTCCGCTTCATTATAACTTTTTTATTCTTCTTCTCGACCGTGTACTCCTCTTCAGGAACACGCACATCGAGAAGGACGTCTTTCAACGCGTCAATATTCTTTTTCGCTAAAAGTTTATGGAATACACTGTTCTCAAATCCGGTGTATACCTGAACTACAAACCATCCTCGCGTCATATCACTTCACCAAAGCTAAAATTAGGAATTCCACCACCCAGTCGATGAGCGATAGAAAAATGGAAAAAATCACGATAAAACCGATCACGATGATGGAAGAGCTGATCGCCTGGTCTTTGGAAGGCCAGGTAACCTTTTTAAGTTCCTCGATACTCTCTTTTATAAAGTTAGCGATTGCAGAAAAAACGCGCATAATAACTCTCCGAATAAAAAATAAAAATATCAGGGCAGGAGGGATTTGAACCCCCAGCCCGCGGTTTTGGAGACCGCCGCTCTACCGTTAGAGCTACTGCCCTAATTGTTATTTTACTTCCTTGTGCATCGTATGCTTTCTATCACGTGAACAATACTTTTTCAGATGAAGTTTACTGCGCTGAAGCATCATATTCTTTGACTTGGTAGTCGTATAGTTGCGTTCGCCGCACACTTCGCATTCCAGCGTAACAATCTGTGCCATTTTTCACCTCGTTCTCAAAGTCAGTCCTGAGCCCTCAGTCGGAATTGAACCGACGACCCCCTCCTTACCATGGAGGTGCTCTACCGACTGAGCTATAAGGGCTTTAGAAAGTTTGATATTATACATTGACTCCGCCTTAAATGTCAAGAAACCGGCGAGTCATTTTATTTCTATTCGACAAGTTTTTTTGCGCGGAATTTCATTAAGTCGAATATCAAAAAATTGTCCGATTATTTTACATTATTTTACTTCTTATGTAAAATAATAGAAGGGAATGAATAATAGGAAGGGGTTTTATGATGAAAAAGTTCTTTATTTTGTCTGTTTTCAGTTCTTTACTGATGTCATGCGGATTGTTATTTACCACCGGCAATACGCCCGTAAACACGCTTGTTCTCAGCGACGGCACTTATCTGAGCACCGACGAGTATAACGAGATCACGCCGTTCGTTATCCATGATACCAACGGTACGTCGTACCTGTTCTTTTCGTCCGACCGCAGTAACAGTTACGATATTTACTATTCTATCATTAACCCGGACGGTACGTTCGAGAAGCCGAAAATACTGCCTCTATCGATAAATACTTCCGATCTCGATGAACTTTTCCCCGTGGTATATATGGAAGGTAACTATTATAAAATTGCATTTCTCAGGATATCGAACAACAGCACCAACATTTTATGCGCTTATTCGTCAGATCCTTTGTTTTCCGCCCCTACTTTCTATAATAAACTTTTCTCCGGTAATCTCACCGGGTTAGGATTGGCCAGAACAAAATCCGGTGTATATCCTTTATTAACGGTCAGCAAAAGCTCTACCCAGTATTTTATGTCCCTCAGTTCCGACGGGTTTTACCTCGTATTCGCAACGAATCTCTTATCCGCCTGTTATTCCGCCAACGAGTTCTCGGTGCCTATCCAGAACGGGAATAGCGACCTCTATATCAAAGCGGTAAAAGCCGGGACTAAATTCCAGACCGCCGCGGAACTGTATAGTAGAATAACAATAATTACCCAGATTATTATTCCATTGGTTACAAATTATACACTCACGAACACCGTCGTTATCTCAAATACTATCCCGCTCGATCCCTATAACTCTATATTCAACGATATCTCGCCGTTTGTCGATACAAAGGATAACTTTAAGGTATATTTCGCCTCCGACCGTTACGACGGCGACAGTCATAAAGGCGACTACGACCTCTACCGTTTTAATATTTATACATTCACGAATCTCCCGGCGACTAAAAATTTGATCACTGTAGATAACACCGCGCCTATCATCAATTTCGGCATCATCACCAACGGACAGACACTCTACTCCGGCGAATTGCCGATTTTTGTGAACGATAATATTTGTAATGGTTACTTTATCAAACTCTACGCCGGTACGAATATCAATGAACTCGCTGAACAGTATTACGATTCCTTTTTTAATAGCTGGACATTATATCTTTACATGAACGGACAGTATCTGACAATCTATTGCTATGCCGAAGATTGGTTCGGGAATGTTTCCGCTACTAACTCAATTTATATTTATGATCAGGGAGCATAGTCCGGTTAATTGATAATTCGGAGGTATTCAATGAAAGGAATGAAAAATATTTTTACGGTGCTTGGCATTGCTCTGTTATTCACATCCTGCGGGCTTTTATTTACTACAAGCGAATCCGGCGCGGTAACCCCGCTTGCCCTCACCGGGGGAACACCGCTCAGCACGGACGACTATAATGAAAAATGCCCGTTTTTATACAGGAATTCCAACGGCACGAATTATCTCTTTTTCTCGTCCGACCGGGCCGGAAGCTACGATCTCTATTATGCCGCGATGGATAACAATGGTAATTTCAGCACGCCTGTAAAATTGGGCTCCCCGTATAATGAAGACGGCGCAGACGAAACTTATCCCGTGCTGGTCGATTCGTCGATGGGGCTCAGGCTTGCCTTTATCCGTACCACCAATTCGAATTCCGTTGTCTTTTTTTACACGGTCGACGCTAATAATTTCTCTCCGCTCATGTTAGATTATACTTATACAAATAATGTGACAGGCTTGGGCTGCATCGTCCGTTCGGGTGTCCAGTATGTCATGGCGGCATCGGGAACGAAAGTGTTATCCCAGTTCGAAGTCGCTTTTTCCAGTGTCAATCCTTCGGGAAGTACCAATCTCGCCGGGGAAGCCTATTCTTTCGGCAATATGACTGTCTCTATTCAAACCAACGGCTATGCCGAGGTGTTTGCAAAAGATTCGATTGTCGCCGGGAAGCACCAGATATCCCTTGAAGGAAGCGTAAAATTCAGTATTCTTACTTTTTCGGTATCGTCCAATATTAACCTGCGATCGGAAATCTATCAGTCCGGGTTTAACGACATCTCGCCCTTCATCGATTACGCGGATGGGGCAAAACTCTATTTCGCCTCCGACCGTTACGGTAAGGGCAACTATGACCTTTACCGGTATAATATTTATACGGTTACCACCCTGCCCGATGTTCAAACAATTCTCGCATGGGATAAGACTCCTCCGTCGCTTTCCTTCGTGGCGCCCGTTAATAACCAGAATATCTCAACCGGTCCTTTTCCGATGAGGATAGCCGCCGCCGAGGGATCAAATCAAAGCGGCGTATATGGGGTGTATTGTTCCCTGAACAATTCGGCATTTATGCAGATTCCTTATGGGAACGGCACCTACGATAAAACATTAACCTTTAATACCGGGGATAATAGCCTGAAAGCATACGCGATCGACAAGGCGGGAAATGTCTCTCAGACAGTTTCCATTACGGTGATTGGGAAATAGCTCGCAGGCCGGTTTTCAATGTTATCATTCTGTACAGCATTTGCCAAAAATGGGCGCTGAAAAAGCGTCCGTTTTTTCTATCCGGCCGTTCCCGTTCTGAAAACTCCCGCTTTTCTTGCTCGCTTCAGCTAAATTGCGCCTTTTTCAGGGCGGACAAGTACTTATGTTCATATAATCCCATCATAATAGTATATATCCCGAAATACTTGATTTTATACAGAAATAGTGATAAATTATTGCTCTGGGGTGAAAGGAGGCGATATATGAAAAAGGGGATCGGATTAGTAGGGTTAGTAATGCTCATGTCATCGTGCGGGTTATTCTTTGTGGATGGAAATAATGATCAGCCGGTCACGCCGTTAGCGACAGTTACCGGCGGATATATCAGTACGGATAAATATAATGAAATAAGTCCCTTTATACTCAGGATGTATAACGGTGAAGTATATCTCTTCTTTTCATCCGATAGGAATGGGAGCTACGATCTTTTCGCATCTAAAATGGAGCAGAATGGGGATTTTAATTCTCCCGTCCGGCTCCCCTCTCCTATAAACGGCGATCTTTCTGACGAAGTATTCCCTGCCGTAAAGGAGTATTTTCCGGGATTCTGGATCA
>JABLXV010000068.1 GCA_013177895.1 Brevinematales bacterium
TCGATATCCTTCACAAAGTACGGCTCGGTTATCCCCAGAGCCATCTCGAATAGTTTATTTTGCATGGATTATTATATTTTATCCATTCATATTTCTCATCTTTACCCACTCGTTTTTAGAAAGAACCAAGTATAATCAACTGGATTTTGTAACTGTAGAGGAAGGGAACTCCCTGAATACCATTTACTCTTACACAGGAATATACGCACAGAATTTGCAATTGTTAATTCGATTGATGCAGCAGCCGGAATTTTCGTTTAAGGAGAACGCCGATCTGTTATATTTTAATACCGAAGACGCTTCGAAAGCGTTCAATTTTATAGAAAGCAATTTTAGTTCATTGGAATCATCGACATCCGATCAAATCAATTCGAATTTTTATAAATTTATTATCATACTTACCCTTGCTTTAATCATTCTCCTGATGTCGTATGTACTATTAAATCTTTTTTTGTTTGTTAAACCTCTTAATACAGCGTTTAATAGTATCACCCAGCTTACCATGAATTTGGAGAAAAAAGTCAAAGACCGGACGAATGACCTTGAGGAAGAAAGAAACAAATTAAAACAGAGAAACGAATTAATAGAAAATGACCTCAGTATGGCGCGTCGTATCCAATCCCGGCTCATTCCTCGTTTATGCTCGTTTGCGAATGTTGCATTCTACTATAAACCTATGGACAAAGTCGGCGGGGATTTTTTTGATTTTATCAAGCTCGATGATGAAAAACTTGGGATATTTATAAGCGATGTTTCCGGCCACGGCGTTCCTGCGGCATTGATTACGTCTATGATAAAAAGTTTTACGTTTCAATTTGCCCCTTATATTCAAAATCCATCCGAGTTCCTAGAGCTCCTGAATCAATCGTTATATAATCAGACCGATGGGAATTTTGTCACTGCGTTCTACGGGATTTACGATATCAAGAAAAGAATACTGAGTTATTCCAATGCCGGGCATAATTTGCCGTTTTTAATAGATAAAAAACATTTAATAAATATTGAGTCAATCAAAGGCGGTGTTCCATTGGCGATTTTTGAAAACTCTCAATTGTTAGAAATGGGAAAGAAGTTTGCAGATAAAACTTTAACAGTGAAGAAGAACTCTAAAATAATTTTTTATACAGACGGGTTACTGGAAGCAACGCGAATTTCGGAAATAGAAAACGACAGTGAAATCCCTGCCGTCGACTTTGAGACTGCGGAATTGAATGATCTTATGCGCGCGAATTTTAATTTGTCCCCAACCATATTCATCGCTGAAATAGTTCAGAACCTGATCTCGTTTCGCGGGTGCGATAATTTCGAGGACGATATTTGTCTGATATGTTTGGAAGCGTAGGGTGAATTCTAAGTATTCCATTTCCGGATAATTCTTTCGATGGCTTATCCCATCCTCGCGACCATGACTGTGGCCGCGATTCCCGCCGCGATCACCAGCACCCCCACAACTGTAACAACCGTCTGCCCGAGCCAGAGCCTTACCCATGAATCGATCCGGGAGTTCGCGGGATCGGAGGGGTTGTACAGTACGGCGACTTTATCGCCCGGATGGTATTCCTCGGGATAGGTGCCGACCGGGTCGGTAAAACGGAACTCCTCGCCGCCGGGGATATGAACTCTGACGATGGGGCAGTAGGACGCGCCGCCCTCCGGTAACGCCCGGTAATCGTTACCGGCAACGACTCCCTCGGCGGGTCTGCATTGCGCAACAAGGGATGCTGTATTTGCTATTTCGAAAACTCCGACGGTGATAATGATTACGCCTATGAAAGCAGTTGCGAGCAGTATAATTTTTGCGAAGGGATGATAACGGATAAGCCGGATTATTTCCAATCTTTCTCTCCCCCTGAATGATATTATGGCGAATAGATATTTCAACCGTTTCTTTGGCAACGCGGGGTTATATTTTGTCCGATCCGCTTGCTTTCCTAACTGTGACTACACTGATTACTATTCCCGCCGCGATAAGTATAAAACCAGCCCCGATTATAAAGGCGTGTTCGAACCATATCCGCATCCATGAGTTAATCCGGGCGTTTGACGGATCGTCGGGGGGATAGAGCACCGCGACTTTATCGCCGACACGGTATTCCTCATAAAATGTGTCGACCGGGTCGGTAAAATGGATTTTAGTTCCGTCCGGGGTAAAAAACATAACGACCGGGCGGTAGGACGTCGAGTTTTTCGTTTCCTCTTTATACTTGTTCGCGACAACTATCCCTTCGACGCTTCCGCATGACCCGTAGTACGCGGAGGATTCCGATATCCCGATGAACCCGGTAATAATCACCGGCAGCCCGACTAAAAACATGGCGGCAAGCACGACAAGGGCGTCGGAGTTTTTGAGAATCGATCGGATTATTTTCATCCCGCCGTTTACCGAATCAGCCAGTCTTTGATCTTCTTATCTTTATCCCCGGCGGGAGGTTTTCCGCCCATCTTCGCGGCATACTTCGCGAGGATATTCACCTCGATATTGACATTGTCGCCCGGCGATTTGTGCGGAAGCCCCGTATTCGCGATAGTCTCCGGGATGACCGCGATGCTGAAACGGTTATCGCGGATATCGAACACGGTGAGGCTGATTCCGTCTATCGCGGCGGAGTCCTTCTCGACTAAGTAGAACGCGAGTTCCTTCGGGAGCGAGAATGTGTAAAGGCGGGATTCCCCCTTCCGCTCTGCCGATACGATTTTGCCGGTACAGTCGACATGCCCCTGTACGATATGCCCGTCCATCAGCGACTGCGGGGTGAGGGGAAGTTCGAGATTGACGACCGACCCCTGCCGGAGCGCGCCGATAGTGGTACGCCGCAGGGTCTCGAAGCTCGAATAGACCGTGAAGCCCGACTTGTCGAACTCCTCGGCGGTGTGGCATGCCCCGTCGATAGCGATGCTGGTGATGCCCTTCTCGAGCCTCGACAGCAGTTCGGGCGGCGCGGATATGGTGAGACGCTTCCCGTCGCCGGTCTGTTTTATCGATACGACCTTTCCGGTCCGGCGGATAATTCCCGTGAACATGTTTATCTCTCCCTGTTTATTCGAGTTCCCCCAGCAGGTTGAAGCGGACGGACGCGCCCGCGCCGAGCTTCTTTCCCTTGATGGACGCGGGTTTCGCGAGGGTCGCCATCCAGATATTCCCGTCGGGATAAAGGATGAGCGGCGTCCCGCCCTTGAGCGTCAGCCCGTAGAGCATGGTATCCTGCGCGAGGATGCCCCTCTGCACCATACCCGAACTGTAGAACGACACCATCGTATTGGATTGGAACTTGATTTCATCGACAGTAATGGAGCCGGCGGGTATCATCAGTTTCAGTTCGCCGGTCTCGTGGAAAAACACCGGGTAGTCGTCGACCGGCGTATATCCCTTGACATCCTGTCCCTTTGCGGGGTAGGCGTTCATCAGTTTCCCGCCGGGGTAAAATTCGATACGGTTCGTATTGAACGGGATACCGTAGACTTTTACCGGTTCCGCGAGGTACGCCCACCGCACGGTCTGGTTTGAATAGAAGCCGATCTCCTTCTCCGCGAGCTTGACCTTGAGCGCGCCAGTATCGATGACCGTGTTCGACGAGAGGACTCCTGTTTCGGGCTTCCCGCCGGGATAGTACTTGAGCGTGGAATCGTCCGCGAGCGCGACAGGGGTGTTATTGATCGTGAATACTTTCACGGGCTTCTGGGGCGTAGTATCCGGCGGCTTGACTACGGTTTCGTTCGCCCCGCATGAAAGTACCGACCCCGCCAGAAAAAGCGCGGATATAATAATCTCCGTTAATCTCATCATTTTACCCAGTTGACCTTGACCCGCGCGAACTCCACGCCCTTGAATTCACGCGCGAACGATTCGAGGACGACGAGCGCGAACTCGACCGGCTCGATCTTCATCTCATGCAGGCAGGATACGGGGATGGGGGTTCCGGTCGACACCAGGTTGAGCGCCGAATGGATCATCATCGACACCGGGCTGACTGTCGCGATCGACACGGAGAGCTTCAGTTTATTATAGAAAAGGTCGTCCCCCTCGCGGATGACCTTGAAGGCTTTGAGGCGTTTATTAATCTCGTCGCCGATAATCGCCATCAGCAGACGCTGCATCCATATCCCCGCGCGGAGGTCGGTATCGAACACCTCGACGATGAAATTCAGCATACGGTTGCCGGAAATCGACTGGTTATTCCGCACGTCCTCGATATCGACCATCTTCTTGATATTCACGTCGACCGGGCCGATGAACGCGACGATACTGTTGCCGGATATCCCGAACTCTTTATACGCGAAATGCGAACTGAGCTGGCTGCCGTCGTACTTGATTTCCTTCTTGATGAAACAGAACTCCATACTCGCCCCCTAGCTTTCAAATCCTTTCCGGTGAACCCTGAGGAATTCGTCCATATATCCCGTCTCCGCGAGCGCGCGTTTCAGCCGCCGGCAGGATTCGCACTTCCCGCACATCCGTTCGCCGCCGTGATAACAGCTCCACAGGCGCTCGAGCGGCGCGCCGATCTCCATCCCGTATCGGACGATTTCCGTCTTAATCATCGGCAATGTATAGCAGATAACTTTCGGTTTCGAGAGAGTCGAATATTCGAGCGAACGGTTGACCTGCCCGATATACTCCGGGGTGTTGTCGGGGAAGGTCGCGCCTTCCTCCTTGTTAAACCCCACCACGATATAATCCGCCCCTAGGGCTTCCGCGAACGATGCCGCAATATTGATCATCGCCCCGTTCCGGTTCGGCACCCACACCGCTTTGGCGGTCCCGGCGGCGTAGGCCATATCGTCCAGCAGGGACGGGTCGTAGTCGGGGATATTCCCGGCGGTCAACCCTTTATCGATATCCCGCATCCAGTCGAGCGCGATGCTCCGGAACGGCACGCCGTACTCATGGGCTATCCCGCCCGCGGCGTCGATCTCCCTCGCGGCGGATTCCTGCCCGTAATCGAACGTCAGCACGAGCGCGATATCGGTCTCTTCATGGGCTTTTTTAAAATTAACGACGGAGTCCAGTCCGCCGGACAGAAGTACGATGCTTTTTTCACGCATAGGCGCTCCCGGTTTGTGACGCAAATATTATAGAGGATTACGGGGAAAGTTACAAGCGGGAAAGGTGATGTCACTCCGGGGATGCCGAGGAGCGAAAGGGGCGACTACGCCTCCCGCATTCGCGGAAGACATGCTCAGGGGAGAAGATTCCCTACGCCGCGTGCCGCTTCGGCTTCACCAATGTCTCGAGACGGCGTACCGCCGCGACAAGGCGGTGATGGAACCCGGAAGTCATTATATAATGATTGTCCGGCTTGTCGAGGGTCTCGGCGCGGTCGATCCGGTTGAGGATACGGCGGACGTCGGGGGAAAGTTCGGGGGTGAGCGCGAGCACGGGGATTCCGCGTGAGACCGCGAGTTCCTGCATCGTGAGCGAGCAGTCGTCCTCGTCCCATTCGTGAATCACCAGTTCCGGTTCCCATTTGTTGAGAACCGTGCATGCGTTGACGAAATCCCTGACCAGCGCGAACGCGTGGTCTTTGTTATCGCGGAGAAGGAGAGTTTGAACATTGCGTCCGACGAACTCGGAACCGATAAATAAAATTTTCATAGCCGCCTCTTAAAAAATTTTCTTAATTGCGGCCTATCCCTGCTATAACTTCGGTAAACGGAGCGCGGAAGTGAAATATTTTTGTCATAGCGATGCCGCGCTGTAATAGTTTTAATGCGCGGGGTGAAGCAGTCGATATAACACCTTTTAAGTTATTAAATTAGATTGCTTCGCGGATTTTTCAAATCCACTCGCAATGACAAATCCGGGTTTGTCAACACGCGTTATTTGCGTTCATTGTCCGTTTTATCGGTATGAACATGTCCGCTTTCCTGCGGCGGCTTCCTGCCGAAGCGTTTGAACCTGCCGTAGCCCTCGCCGATCGCGCGGAATGTAAACTTCTCCGGTAACGGGTCGCCGCCCCCGGTGAAAAACGCCGAGTTACAACGGAAGATGCGGGTGATCCCCATAAGCGTGCCGGGTAAGATGCCGAAGCGGAGGATTGCCTGCTTCGCGTACTCCGAGCAGGACGGTTCGTAGAGGCATGACGGCGGAAGAGCGGGGGAGATCAGCTTCTGGTAGACGCGGATAGGGAACACGTAGATTTGGCGGAAGAACATGAGTATCTTTTTCAGGACTTGCATTTTTCGATCACCCGCCCGAAGAGAAATTCGAGGTCCTCGCGCTTTTTCGATTCATCGTTAGGGACGCGGTTCATCAGGATTACAAGGTCGGCGGGTAATGTGAACTCCGCGCGCCTGTGACGGAATATGTCGCGGACGATACGTTTCTGACGGTTACGGAAAACGGCGTTGCCGAGTCGTTTCGGGACTGAGATCCCAAGACGGGAATTTACGGATACCGAACGCACAAAAAAAGCGGCGTAATAATACCCGCTTATTTTGTTGCCTTTCCGGTAGATAGCCTGAAATTCGGGACTTTTTTTTATGCGGTTATTGCTTGAAAAGGATAAATCGCTTTTCATCGGATACCGTCAATTTTTTGCGTCCTTTCTGGCGGCGGCGTGCGAGTACGGCGCGCCCGTCGGCGGAACTCATTCTCTCGCGGAAACCGTGCTTGCGTAATCTCTTAATTCTGCTGGGCTGATATGTTCGTTTCATTTTTAGCTCCTCTCTGTCAGGCTAAAATAAAGAAATCCATCCCCACCGTTTGAAGATGGATTTCTTTGCCGAGACGTGGAATTGAACCACGGACACGAGGATTTTCAGTCCTCTGCTCTACCAACTGAGCTATCTCGGCTTAAAGTGTTCAATATTATAAGGGATTTCCGAAATCCTGTCAAGAAAACGAAAAATTTTGTATGCGCATCATTCTCAATTTTAGGCAGTCCCGCTCTTCAGTTTGCACCAGTAACGGTTGTTTTCCTTTCCCAGTTCGAGAGGTATACCCAACGCTTCGCTTAAAACATCGGCGGATAGGATTTCATGGGTACTACCCTGCCGGAAAACACGTCCCTTTTTCAGGATGATGATTTTCGTAAACTCCGGGATAATTTCCTCGACATGGTGGGTGACGAACAGGATGGACATCCCCGGATGGCTCGCCCCGATATCGGAGAGCGCCTTCAGGAGCATCTCGCGCCCGGCGATATCCAGCCCCGCGCAGGGTTCGTCGAGCACGAGGAGTTTCGGCGACGGCATGAGGCTCCGGGCGATCAGCACCCGCGCTTTCTCGCCGTCGGAAAGAGTCGAGTACGTCCGTTCCTCCAACCCCGCGCATCCGGTGAGCGCGATCAGTTCTTCCGCGCGGCATTTGTCCTCCGGCGAATATTCGTCGAATAGCCCGACGGTCGCGAATTTCCCGCCGATAATCAGGCTCATCACATCGGCGTCCGCCCTGATCAGGTTCTTCACTGTCTGCCCGAAATACCCGGTGAGCTTCCGCATCTCGCGGGTATCGATCGATCCGGCGGGAGCCCCGAACCATGTCACATGCCCCGAGCTCGGCCAGAGGTATCCTTCTATAATCTGTAGCGTCAGCGATTTTCCGCTGCCGTTGTGGCCGTAAAGTATCCACCGGTCGCCCCCGCCGATAGTCCAGTCGATGTTATGAAGCAGGGTATTGCCGTCCCGGACGAGAGTTACGTCCCGCAGTTCTATCATTGCGCAGTCCGGCAGATCTGCGATTGGATGCGTTCCGCGAGCGAGGTATACTGCTTCGCGGCTTCGCCGTCGGGATCCCCGAT
This sequence comes from Brevinematales bacterium, assembly GCA_013177895.1. GTDB lineage: Bacteria > Spirochaetota > Brevinematia > Brevinematales > GWF1-51-8 > GWF1-51-8. The sequence goes on from JABLXV010000068.1 coordinate 7,740, forward strand.
CACCGCCGGGGCTCCGTTATCTCCGCCGATCGCCACCGACGGATCGAGGGGTAGTCTCGCGAGTATGGGCACGCCCGATGATTCGAGGGCCTTCAGCTCCGGGGATTCGGGATAGAGCGGGGACGGTTTCCCGCAATGGGGGCAGACGAAATCCGCCATATTCAGGACCATCCCGAGAATGGGGATGTCCAACTGGCGGAACATCGAAACGCTCCGGCGGGTCTCGTCGAGCGCGACCGATTGCGGCGTGGTGACAAACAGCGCCCCGGATGTGGGGATATTCTGCGCGAAGGTCAGCGGGATATCTCCGGTGCCCGGGGGAAGGTCGACTACGAGGTAATCGACGTCCGACCACGCGGTATCCTCGAATAACTGCTTAACCGCCGAATTAGCGAGCGGGGCGCGCCAGATCAGAGGACGGTCGGCGTCTCCCGCGAGAAAACCCATCGACATTACCTGGATGCCGTACTTCACGGGGGGAACCAGTTTATTGCCGAATACCGACGGAGTACCGGATATACCCAGCATACGCGGGATACTCGGCCCGTAGATATCGAGGTCGAGGAGGGCGGTTTTCACGCCGCGTTTCGCGAGCGCCGCGGCGAGATTGACCGCGACAGTGGATTTCCCGACCCCGCCCTTCGAGCTGTACACCGGGATAATGCCGCGTATTTCGTCGAACGCGTCGGGGGATATGAACGAATTCGGCGCGGTTTGCGCCGCGATACTCCTGCTGGTCAGCCGGACTTCTATTTCAGATGCGCCGAGCTTCAGTAATACCGCCTCGGCGTTTTTCTTCATCACGTCTTTCAACGGGCATCCGGCGGTGGTGAGTTCGAGATCGAAATCCACCTTTTCCCCGTCGACCTTCAGGTTCTTCACCATTCCCAGTTCGACAATATTCCGTCCGAGTTCGGGATCCATGACGCGCGAGAGCGTGTCCAATACTTCTTTTTCCGTCATAGTAACAATTCCTTAGGGGATTTTTGTTAAATATATTGAGAGAATCTGTTTTCGTCAAATAACACGGAAAATCGTTGTTTTTCCCTGTGGAATGTTTTATAATACGGTCGGCGATGGAGGAAAAAATGGAAAAAAAGTTATACCGTTCGAAAACCACCCGCGTTATCAGCGGGGTCTGCGGGGGATTGGCGGAATACCTGAATATGCCGGTTGCAATGACCCGCGCGATATTTATCGTGATACTGATCTTTTCCGGCGGTATGGGGCTTTTCCTCTACCTATTTATGTCCATTTTTGTCCCGGAAGAGCCGTCGGGATTCGGCCGCACCGTAGAAACTCCCGAGAAACAAAGCCCCGAATTTACCGAGTGCGCATTCAAAGCGCCGAAACCGCCGGTACAGCCGGTGTTCACGAAATCCCCCGAAGCGCCTAAAGCTCCCGCCGAAGGCGAGCCGGGTTTCGACTTCGATAAAACGTACAAGGAGTTTATCGACGGGAGCGGGGTGTCCCCCGGGCAGGCCGAGCCTGTGAAGGCGGCATTCAAAACGATCGGCCTCGTCATCACCCTCTTCTTCGCGCTGATTATGATCTCGATCGGTATCTATCTGATATTCCCCAGTCTGCTCTGGGTATTCCGTAAGGCGGGCAGCGTCATCCTCGGATTCCTGCTGGTCCTGTTCGCCCTACAGATGATGATTACCACCGTCGCCCGCCGCGTCTATTCGTTTATTATCTACTCGCTCGGCGCGGTGCTACTGACGCTCGCGGCGTTTGTGGTGCTGACCGGATTCGATCTGATCAGTTATCAGGTATTCGGGGAGTATCTCCGTATCCTGATACCTGTCGCGATCATCGCGCTGGGAATAAAATTCGTCGCGCAGGCTCTCGAAAAACGGATCGACGTCCGGCCCGCGGGTATCCTGATTCTTTCCATCATGTTCGTCTTCTTCGGGTTCTATTCCGTCGATCAGGTCAAAGCGATGGAGCCGGGCATCAAGTCCGCCGAATTTCAGGGCGAGCTCAAGAAAATTTTCAACCCCGCGCAGGCTCCTGATGATAAGTCGTTCTACACCTACCAGATGCCCGATTCCTATGTGACCCGGATACTCTACCGGATTGAGAACCATACGGGAAATATTACGCTCGGGGCGGGTATATCCGACGAGCGTATCGAGTATAAGAGCTCAGGGGTTTCTCCGCAGATCGCCGACAGCTTCGATACCATCGTATGGACGTGGTCGTTCAATAATATGACCGGGAATGCGTTCATCAATCTGATTCCCGATAAGCTCAGCGAAATGAATATCAAAAATATGTCCGGTGAAATAAATGGCGATCTAAGCGGTGTGGAAGTGCGCTCCGCGGATATCGAGGTGATGAGCGGATCGTGTAAATTGAGATTCGGGAAAAGCGTAACGGGCATCAATGTCAAGGTATTATCGGGAGAAGCGCTTCTCGAACTCCCCGCGAACTCCGAGATCATTGTCGACTATAAAAACGGGTCGCGGAACCTGACTCTTCCCGACGGTTTCGAGCAAAGCGGCGACGGCGAAATGAGCCATTCCGGCAACGGGACTAGAATCATAATTCATGCCGAATACGGCTCAGGGAATATAAAAATAATTCTCTACTGACGGGGATACTATGAAATCGTTCCGCAAGGAATTATGGTTCGACACCGGCGAACGCATGGAACTCATCAATATCACGCCCGACGTCGAATCCGCGCTCGTGGAGAGCGGGATACGCGAGGGGTTTTGTCTTGTCAACGCGATGCATATTACCGCGAGCGTATTTATCAACGACGACGAATCGGGTCTGCACGCCGACTATAAGGATTGGCTCGAACAACTCGCCCCGCACACGCCCATATCGCGGTACCGCCATAACCGGACGGGCGAGGATAACGGCGACGCGCACCTGAAACGCCAGATCATGGGGCGCGAGGTGGTGATCGCGGTGACAGAGGGGCGTCTCGACTTCGGGCCGTGGGAACAGGTATTCTACGGGGAGTTCGACGGGCGCCGCCGGAAACGGGCGCTGGTCAAGATTATCGGGGAATAGGTGACGCATATGGAAACATTCTACGGCGGACGCCTGATTGTCAAGACGGGCGATATCACCCGCGAGGAGACAGACGCGATAGTGAACGCAGCCAATTCTTCGCTCTTGGGCGGCGGAGGTGTGGACGGCGCGATCCATCGCGCGGGCGGGCCGGAAATTATCGGCGAGTGCCGTCGCATCCGCGATACGGAGTATCCCGACGGGCTGCCCGCCGGGGAGGCGGTAGTCACTACCGGGGGACGGCTTCCCGCGAAATGGGTGATACATACGGTCGGGCCGGTATGGCACGGCGGCGGCAGGAACGAGGGCGACCTTCTCGCGAACGCCTACCGCAATTCGCTGAAGCGCGCCGATGAGAAAAACTGCCTATCGGCGGCATTTCCGGCGATCTCCACCGGGGTGTACGGTTTCCCGCGCGAACGGGCGGCGCGGATTGTCGCGGACGTGATGAAGAGTTATATCGATTCGGGCGGAGGTGTGCGGAAGATTGTCCTCGTGTTCTTCGGGGACGACGATTACCGCGTGTTTCTGGAAAGCTCGGGGCTGCAGAGCCCGTAAACCCGTTCCAGTTCGCCTATCAGGCAATGAATATCCTTTAAATCCGTTGAAGCGCTGACTTCGAGAAATTTATGATGCCGCCGTGAGGCGTTCTCGAGGATATCGAGTAAGAGGGACGTGTGTTCGTCAAGGCTGAGTTCGAGCTCGCGCGCGGTCTCCATGATATCCCTGTGAGATTCCCGCCCGTAACGCAGGAAGTACAGGTCGCGGACGGACTGTAAAATCATTTCGAGCAGGAGGTCTCTGTCGCGTTCGCCGGACGGCTGGGATGACATCTCTCTAATCATTTTTAGCTGGTAAGCCAGCGCGTCGCCGAAATACGTCATTTTTGAACCCTATGTTGAAATATTCTGAGAAAAAGATTATAATATAAGTAGACGTTTTTTTCCATAATATACAGTGAAGGAAATTGAATAAAATGAAAAAATGGCTCATGATTACGGGATTTGTGGCTTTGCTTGGAACTACCGGGCATGCGTGGCGGGCGATCGGGAAATATTTCCTCGGGAGCGAGGCGAACGGTATCGGCGGGGCATACAGCGGTTACGCGGAGTCCGAGCTCGCGGTGCATTACAATCCCGCGGGGCTGGTGCAGATGAAGGGAAAATGGACATTCATGTTCGAGGTTTCCACCGGAATCTACACCTACGACCTGCTTTCCGCGAATTTTAAGCTCATTCCCGACTTCTTTCCATTCTTCAGCACGGTCGTATCGGTGGACGGCATTAAGCTCGGGCTGTCGCTCACGACGCTTTTCGACGGGTATACGCAGGAGTCTCTTTTTGTACGCACCCTGAAGGTTACGGCGGCGTTCCCGATATTAGAAAATCTCGCCCTCGGTGTTGGATTAGGCCCGGTGTTCGCGTTCGAGAGCACGGGTATCGGGTACGGTTGGAGCGCGAACATCGGGCTATTATGGAAAATATCGGACGATTTCCAGATAGGCGTCTGTTTTCACACGCCTATCCCCGTGGAATGGAGCAATCCCGTGATGGGCTCTTCCCTGTCGGAGGTTTACCCCGCTATCCTCGATATGGGTATCTCATGGAATATGACGGAAACGTCGATGCTTTTCTTCAGCCTCGAGTACCTCGCGATAGACGGTATCAAGTATATTCTCAACGGGCAGGATCGTTCGCCCGTGTTCGAAAGCAATCTTCTCTCGCGGGTGCACCCCCATCTGGGTTTCCGTTTCCTCGAACCGTCATCCGGGGCGCATATCAGCTGCGGGATGATGATCGACAGCGATTACTACGATACGGGCGGGATCAACCAGTATCTCCTGACTGTGGGCGTGCGGGCGTACGGCAGGAATATGGTGTTCCACGCATCGCTGATAGACGCGCTTCTCTTCTCGATAGTCTATCCCTATAATACCGCCGAGGAGCGGGTAAATATCGGGATGACGTTCCAGATTTTCTGATTATTGTCGAATCATAAAAATGTTATGCATTGATAATCACTCACAAATAGATATATACATAATAATGTTAAGTATATATGAAATATAGTAGTGCAGTGAATAGCACTGGTAATAGATATATCCGCAATTCTGAAAAATCGTAATAAAAAAGTTGTGCAATGAATTATCTTCACCATATCCTTAAAAACACTCATAGGATGATTGATTTCAATATAAATCACACCGGATATTCGGAAATTTTATTTTCGTCTACTTATGGACAAATCCATAAAGAGGTGTTAAAATATGGGAAAGAGGAAGGATGATAGCATGGGGAGCGGGAATCGTCCTAAATTATTAGATCTGTTTTCCGGTGCAGGTGGATTAGCAGAAGGTTTTATCCGCGCGGGTTTCGAACCCATTGCACATATTGAAATGGATCCGGCTGCATGTTATACTCTTAAAACCCGAATGTCTTATCATTGGTTAAAAAACACTGATAATCTCAATGTTTATATCGATTATATCACTGGAAACATTTCTAGAGAAGAGTTCTATTCTAGAATCCCTAAAAAGGTAATTAATACAGTATTGAATTATGAGATTTCTGATGTAAATCTACCAATTATTTTTAAAGCCATTGATTCTTTATTGGAAGATCAAAAGCTTGATATTATTATTGGTGGTCCCCCTTGCCAAGCTTATTCACTTGTAGGCCGTTCTCGGTTAAAAGGTGCAGTTAAATTTGATAAAAGAAATAATCTGTATATTCTCTACGCTGAATTCCTAAAAAGATATCAACCACAATATTTTTTATTTGAAAATGTAGCTGGTCTTTTATCCGCAAAGGATAATTATGGAAACTTATATTATGATAAAATGATAAAGCTCTTTACAGAATGCGGGTATCACATTGAAGAAAATATATTACAAGCAAATGATTATGGAGTTCTTCAAAACAGAAAACGGGTATTTTTAGTCGGGGCGAGAACTAAAAAATCAGGTTTCTTCCCGCGTCCTGATAATTGGAATCCTCAAGTTAAAGTCTCTGAGGTTTTAAATGATCTTCCTCCATTGAAAGCTGGTGAAGGATCGATAAAACCCAGTAAAGCACTTCACTATAATGGAAAATACTTATACGAATCTGGTATCAAAAACGATATAATCCCTATTACTTTTCATACTGCCAGGTCTCATTCAGAGCAAGATAAAGAGATTTATCACTTGGTAGTTGATCTTTGGATGAAAGAAAAAAAACGATTAGATTATAATGATTTACCCGACAGATTAAAAACTCATAGAAATCGTGTTTCATTTATAGATCGTTTTAAAGTCGTAGCAAATGATATACCCTATTGTCATACTATTGTTGCTCATCTGGCAAAGGACGGGCACTATTATATTCATCCCGATATTAATCAAAATAGATCATTAACACCACGTGAGGCCGCAAGATTCCAATCTTTTCCTGATGACTATTTTTTTGAAAGTAACTCTGAAATTCCTGGACGTACGCAGGCATTTAAACAGATAGGAAATGCAGTTCCTGTATTACTTGCTCAGAAAATCGCTGATCAAATGAAAAGGATAATGTAAATGGCAGATTCTCCTGTATTTAAAACACGAGCAAGATTAATAATTCAATTAGGCGAACAATTAATTAAAGATGAATCAATTGCATTACTCGAACTAATAAAAAACTCTTATGATGCAGATGCCTTGAATTGTGATGTACAAATAAAATATCCGCAGAATACTGAAAAAGGTATAATTTCTATTTACGATGATGGTGATGGTATGGATTATAAAATACTTTCAACAGCTTGGCTTGAATTAGGAACAGATATGAAAAATGAATTATTAAAAAATGAGGATATAAATAAAAGGAGAACAGAAAAATATCATAGACTCAGATTGGGAGAAAAAGGAATCGGAAGATTCGGAGCACATCGTCTTGGTAGAGAAATATTAATAATAAGCAGACAGAAAAACAAGAAAGAAGTTGTTCTTGAAATTAATTGGGATGAAATTGAAAATTCTAAATACATTGAGGATTTACCTGTTAAAATAATTGAAAGGATGCCTCAGGAGTTTAAAAACTGTACTGGAACATTTATTCAAATAAAAAAACTAAGAATGCCTTGGAACAGAGAAAAAGCTAGAATCTGTAAAAGAGTTATTGAATCTCTGAATTCCCCCTTTAATTCATCAACTGATTTTCATGTAAAATTTACAATTACCGATACACAAGCAGATTGGTTTGAAGGATTGTTAACATTTGACCAGGTGCAAGAATATAAATTATTTTCCTTTAATGCAGTATTAGAAGGAAACCTTATTACGAAGTTTAAATATGAGTTTTCCCCTTGGAAATCAATGACAAAACTTGAACCCAGAGTAATAGATGAAAAGGATAATGAAATAGTAAAAATAAAACGAATGGTTTATGAAGACGATGATTTAAAGAAAAATGAAAGACTAATTGATATAAATTTATCAAAGTTTCATATTGGACCAGTTAATTTTAGGGGGATAATTTTTGACCGAGATCCAAAAGTATTAAATTTGGGGGTACAAGATAAAAAGGGATTAAAAAAATACTTAGATGTTAACGGAGGAATAAGGGTTTTTCGAGATAACATGAGAGTTATGAATTATGGTGAACCGGGTTATGATTGGTTAGAACTTGGGATGAGAAGAGTGAATATGCCTGCAGTACGAATTAGTAATAATATTGTCATCGGAGCGGTATATTTAAATAAGGACGAGAGTAGTGATTTGATTGAAATATCAAACCGAGAAGGCTTCGTAGAAAATGAGGCATTTTATGAACTTAGCAGAGCTTTAATTTATGTACTTGGACAAATTGAGAATTTCAGACACCATGATAAGAATTTATTAAGATTGCATTATGGTATTCAGGACACATCTCAACCTGTTATTTCGTCATTATCTGATCTAAAAGAAGTTATTGAGAATAATATTAAAGAGGAAGATATTAAAAAGAAAGCGTTTAATTTTATAAACCGTATTCAAACAGATTTCGAAAAAATTACAAATAATCTAATAAAAAGTGCAGGAGCCGGTCTAAACCTAATTATGGTAATTCATCAAATAGATAAAATTGTAAAAGATTTACAAGCAATGTTGAAGAGTGGGAATACAGATGAATATATCTTGAAAAGAGTCTCCGAACTTTCTAAGATAATTGAGGGATATAGTATTTTAGTAAAAAAATCGGATATTAAAACCCGTGATGTAATAAAAATTATTAACCAGAGTATAAGCAATTTAAGTTTCCGATTTGAAACTCATAAAATTGAGATAGTAAAATCTTATTTAAATGCGTCAATTAATACAGAAGCTATGTATTCTGAAGATCATTTACTAAATGCTTTAATGAATATATTTGATAATTCAATATGGTGGATGGATTATGAAAAAACGAAAAATTCCTCAATATACATAGGTCTGGCAGACTGTCCTGAGGGCTTCTTATCAATTGTTATTGCTGATAATGGGCCGGGATTCAGTCTTCCTACAGAGGATATTATTCAACCCTTTATTACGAATAAACCAGAAGGTGTAGGAATGGGAATTGGTCTTCATCTCACTGACCAAATCATGATTTCATTAGGTGGAAAACTTCTGTTTCCTGAGCAAGATGATTATAATATACCCGGAAAGTTTAAAGAAGGCGCAATAATTGCATTTGCCCTGAGGAGGAGTTAAATGTCGTTTGATTTATCAATTTCCGGAGGAAATGTTATTATCGATGATGATATTTCTGAAGCAAATGCTTTAATTACTGCCATTAGTAAAAAGGGCATGCCATGCTTTATTTTTGATGGGGAAGATTCTTCATTCCCTTCTTCAAAATTAACAGGTATTAGATTCATATTTATTGATATTGAATTAAAAGGTACTTCCGGCCAACCGGATAAAACAAAAGCTTCAAAAGTGGTTCACTGTATTCAATCAATAATTTCAGAAGATAATGGAATATATATTATTATATTCTGGACGAAGCATACAAATGTAATAGATATTGTAAAAAAATCACTGGAAGATGCTGGAATAAATCCAGTAAAGTATTTAAATCTGGAAAAGTCAGAGTGTAAAGATGCTGAAGCTAAAGAATATGATATTAATGTGATTCAGGATAAAATTAATGGTTTTTCTCCATCAGCATTTCATTTATATATGAATTGGGAAAACTCTTTACACATGGCAAAGGATAGTTTTCTAAAAGATTTCTCCTCATTAATACAAGTATCTGATAGTTGGGATGTGCATACTGGGCATCTGTTTTATAAACTATATAAAAGCTATTCTGAAAAAAACGAAGCTGGTACTGATACAGATAAATTCAAAATCGCATGTCGTTTGCTGAATCGTTCATTCCATGATTATATAATGCATTATACAGATCGAAATCTGACATTACCTAACGGATTACGAATCGAAACAGGTACAATTGATTTAAAAATAATATCAAAGGTTAATTCTCTTCTTTTTCTTAGTAATAATTTAATGAATACCCATATTACAGGAAATGTATATATTTACCAAAATGATGATCTGAAAAATAATATAAAAACTTTTCTTCTTCAAGATGATAAACATATTGAATATGATGAGTTAGTTCAAATAATAATTACCCCGGAATGTGATATAGCACAAAATAAAATTCTATTTGATAACTCAACTGGTGATCCTAAAAAAATCCATAGAAGAATTTCAGGTATTCTATTCGATTATCCTGATTCATTAGGTGGAACAATCAAAAAAAAGGATGCAAGATTTGATATAGGTCCATTTTGGTACAATGAAAAAGTAAAAATATTAATACTTCTTTTATCAACCGTTGATTATATTACAGAGCGAGATTTGCCTGAAACTCCATTGTTTTCGCTGAGTAGAGACCTCTTTTTTGATTTATTATCAAAGACTGCAAATCATGTAAATCGACTTGGAAACTACCAGTTAAGTAAGGATTAGGATGGACGTATTAAATACTGACCAGCGCCATATAAATATGTCACGCATACGATCTAAAAACACAAAACCCGAAATGTTTATCAGGCACATTTTATGGCATGAAGGGTATCGTTATCGTTTACATTATAAGAAGCTACCAGGAAAACCCGATATTGTATTTCCCCGCAAGCGAAAGGTCATATTTGTTAATGGTTGTTTCTGGCATAGACATAATTGCGAAGCATTTAAACTGCCAGAAACCAACAAGATATTTTGGGAGAAAAAAATAGGGAGTAACGTCATACGGGATAATAGAAATCGTCAGGATCTATTAAATGCGGGTTGGTCATATCTTGATATATGGACTTGTGAGATTAGTAAAAAAAATAGTGACAATTTAAAAGCGAAATTAATCAGATTTCTGGAAGAATAGCTTCTTCATTATCCTTTCCGCCCAAGCCTCGATCGTTTGATCTGTGACATGACGAAGCAACAGGTATTCAAACTCGCGGTTTTGTCTCAAACGGTAAACGTCCCAATGAAACGTATTCTTTACAATTAGCGAAAGGTGATGATTTATAACTTCTTGGGGATTTGGAAAGTAGTAAAAAGGTTTTACTAATAATGTCGAAACCGATTCGAATTCCGATCTGTTAAACTCAAAAATAAACCGAGATCCGATGTTTCCTCCTGATATATGAACAATGGCGCACCGTCTTTCGCACTCGATAATGCTCTTGGTATCGAATTCCCTGAAAGTGGCTTCTATCCTCCAATCCCAGTTTCGATCTTGGATAATCCCGATCGCTTTTTTAAAATCGGTTAACCCTTTCGGATAAACAGGTATATTGATTATTGGTAAAAACTCCGCGGAACGGACGGTTCCGCCATGAAAGCTAGTACGAGTGGAGAGAATATTGTTATCTCGTTCAACTTTAAAATCTCTTTGCGGGTTGTTATCGGGTGATTCATTAATATCTCCGGTATGACGGGTTTTGCTCTTATTCTTAATTTTCATTAATTCGGGTTCTTTAATGTATCGGATTATCGATCTAAGACCAGTTATTCTACGCGGTTCTCGGTTTTTATCTGCTTCAGCGGAACTATCATCCAAAATAAAGTAAGGGACATCATCTTCGTTTTCTTTTTCAACGCTAGGGGCTACGGGTTTTTTATCGATCTCTACACTCTTGAACTTGTCCGAATGGCAAACTAAGGTGCGCCCCTGTGTTTGGACAGATTTAGGGGCAAGTTAAGTTGAATCTTGCTGTGCTCTTTTCTTACATCAGTCATTCTAAGCCGCCTTTCCGGTTTTGTCAACAGGCGAAAAGTATATCGAAGCCGGCGGCTTATAACCCAGGCTCTGGTGCGGTCTTTCATGGTCGTAGTATCTAAAG
>JABLXV010000069.1 GCA_013177895.1 Brevinematales bacterium
GAGAAACGAAGTCCCCGAAGCGAAGCGGAGGGGGTAGGTGCCTGTATCGAGCCTGTCGAGATGTCGCGAGGTCCGTCTTTATAATACATTACCCCTTCGGGTACACCGGAGGGGTTTTTGTTTCGCGGGGATGATATTAGTCAATGCGGGAAAGCTGAGTTTCTCGAAGAGAAACGAAGTCCCCGAAGCGAAGCGGAGGGGGTAGGTGCCTGTATCGAGCCTGTCGAGATGGCTCGATGTCCGTCTTTATTCTACATAACCCCTTCGGTATACCCGGAGGGGTTTTTGTTTCGCGGGGATGACTAATCATAAAATTCTCCTTTCGTATCAAACATAATGTATTATTATCATATCCTGAATATCAAAACGCTTGACATAATAGTAAGAAATATATAAAATGAACGCACTATCCAGAAGGAAGGAAACAATGAGTAGAAAATGGGGATTTCTTATTACATTATTGCTTTTTGCGGGATTTGTTTCATGCGCGTCTACTACTATCGTTAAGGAAAATGGGGTTGTCAAGACCTATGACGATAAGGGTCAATTATTAGAAGAAAATTATGAGACATACGGATTCAAGAAAGTATTTGAGAATAATGGTGCTGTCGTAAAAATCTATAAAAATGATGATTTACAGGTCACGGGTTATAAACTGATCAGTACGAATGAAATATATACTATAAAAAACTTCCGGTACGATTTCAGTATTAAAATGGATATTCCCGATGCTTATGTCGTTATCGGAAAAACCCAGATCGGGCCGATGGCGGCGGTTATTATCCCTGCCGGTAAAGAAAAAGCTGAATATCAGAAGGTTCAGGGCGATATGGAATATATTTATATCCGTTCCTACCCGCAATGGATACAGGATAATGTTCTCAAGAATGCGGGGAAAGTTTCGCCCGATCAGGAAAAAAACGCAGAATTACTGAAAATCGCGAAGCAAGCGCTGGACGAGGGATTTAACAGCTGTCTGCATATCAACGATTATGCAATGTATGATGAAGAATTCTATGTCTGTAGAATTAAAATCGTCCCGGTCAATATTGTTCTTAGCTGGACGTCGACCGGTAAAATGATCAGTCCTGTCAATCTGACTGCGGGCGGTTATGGCGGAGCAATGGCGTATGAAGCTTATTGGAACGAGTACGCCGACGGGATTTTCAGGGTTTATTATCCCAACGGGAGTGTGATACAGGACGATCCCGCGAAATGGCTTGCTTCAAGGAAGGATGCGTTCACTAGAATAACGAATTTCCTGAATGTCAAATGGACTTTCGACCCCATAAAGTACTATGTGTTTAACGATAAGAAGCAGGGCGAACAGATGGGGCTGACGCTGGGTTTTGCCAATCCGTATGCCTCGGCGGTATACACGACATTCGACCAAACCCCCGGGCATGAGTTGACGCATCTGATCGCATACCGGATTAATAACGGTTTGCGGATATGGTCGGGTGTCGCGAACGAGGGGCTATCCACGTTGTTAGACCAGAGCGGGAGAAACTATCACCTTCTGGCAAAATATATGATCGAGAAACAAATCGCATTTCCTAAACTCCTCGGCGATAACTTCCGCCAGAATAAATACGGCTACTGGCTCGGCGCGTCGTTTGTCAGATACCTGATCGATACTTACGGGATGGATACGTATAAGAAATTCTTCGCGCAGGTGGAGTATCCCGAAAAGGAAGCGTTTAATCAGTTCTACGCAAAATCCGGGGTCGAATTGATAAAGGAATGGACTGCCTTCTTAAAAAAGACCGATTTCGGGAAATTGACCGATAAAGATGAAAAAGCCATCAAGATGATGGAAGGTAAACCGGCAGAATAGTACTGTCCGCTACAGCCTGAAAAAGATTTGAAATCCCTGATGCTGGATGATTTTACTTGATTCGTGTATAATAATCCTTCGGATAATTGAGCTATCGAGATACCATCACTTCCGGTAAATTTATCTACAGGGGGATCATTTGGAAAACAAATTCACCGGGTTTACCGAGGCGATGTTCAAGTACTTCTTCGAGCTCGGTATCAATAACACCAAAACATGGTTCGATGCGCACCGTGACGAATATATGCGGGATGTCAGGATACCTTTGCGCGCGCTGGCTGTCGAACTGGGCGCGAAACTGCATGAGCTAGACCCGTCGATAGAAATGCCCGCGAATCCCGATAAGGCGATAGCGCGGATCAACCGGGATATCCGCTTCTCGAAGGACAAGACCGCCTACCGCACCAACTTATGGATAACGTTCAAGCATAACACTCCCGATTGGCAGACCGATCCGGCGTTCTATTTCGACATCGGCTACGACCGTTACTCCTACGGGGTGGGGTATTACCTGTTCACCCCTGAGCTGCGTGGACGGATGAACGCGTTGATTCGGGCGAGCCGTGACGGGTTTCAGTCGGCGGCGCAATCGTTAAAAGAATCGGTATTCACTCTCGGCGGGGACAGGTACAAGCGCCCGATCGACAAGACCCTTTCCGAACTCGAGCGGGAATGGTGCGAACGGAAGTCGCTGTATATTTATGTCGAAAAAGAGCCGGACGAGATATTATTCTCTCACGCGCTGGTCGAGAAGGTCTATGGGGACTTTCTTGCGGTCAAACCGGTCTATGATTTTTTCCGCGAGATTAAAGGAAACCTGTAAATCTACCGAATCCATTAAAAACTACGATCATCAGGAGTGACGAATGGACGATGCAATCCGCAATTCGGCGAAGGCGATTATTATCGATCGGGGCCGTTTGCTGACAATCAGGTGTACTGACGATGACGGACTTCCATTTTATCTCCTCCCCGGGGGCGGCCAGAATAAGAAGGAGAGTATTACCGATGCTCTGATCCGCGAGTGCCGGGAAGAGGTCGGAGTGGGTGTCATTCCCGGAGACCTCCGCTATGTCCGCGACTATATCTCGATGAACCACGAGTTCAGTCATGTTAACCCGGAATTTCATCAGGTCGAGTACATGTTCGTCTGCCGTATCGACGGTGACGGGGAACCTCATCCGGGGCATATCATGGACACACGGCAGGACGGTGTCGATTGGCTCGATTTATCCAAGCTCGCGGAACTCGCGTTATACCCGAAGATTCTCAGGGAATTGATTACCCCGGCGGGCGAACTCACGGGGCCTGTCTATCTCGGGGACGTCAATTAACCTGTATTCCCCGATCATCTAGGCCGGTGAAAAAATATTTCATAAAACCCCTTGACACGGATACTACTATACATTATACTATACTAGTTAATGAGCAGAACTATACGAGGTATATATGAACGTCCAGTTGAAAAAAGGCGCGCTGGAACTTTGCGTGCTCGGTCAGCTTTCGGGCAGAGACCTTTACGGGTACAACCTGGTGGAACGGATTACCCGTTTTATCGATATTTCCGAGGGGACTGTTTACCCGATACTGCGGCGTCTGGAAAAAGACGGGATGGTCGAGAGCTATCTGAAGGAATCAACCGAGGGTCCCGCCCGCCGGTATTACCGTCTGAATAAACAGGGGAACGAGCATTTTCAGTCCCTGCTCGCGGATTGGAAGGAATTGTCACGGGGTGTGGAAGATATACTGCAAGGAGTCGAGAATGAAAAAAAGTGAGTTTATGTCGAAGCTGGAGGAATGCCTGAAGGAGAACGGTATCACCGACGGGGAAATCCCGGACATCCTTTCGATTTACGGGGAACATTTTAACGCGGGTAAGGAGGAGGGGAAGTCCGAGGAGGAGATCGCCGCGCGGTTGGGTGACCCGGGTCAGATCGCGATGGAGTACGTGGAGGACGAGAATAGTGATAAAACCTCGGAACAGGAAGGACTTTTCCTTCGTATAAAAAAGATCATTGGAGCGATGCGTCTCGGTGGGATAAAAAAGACCGTCCAGACTATCCCGTTCGTGCTGATTTTACTGTTGATACTTTTTCTATGGATTGCACTTTCAGGAATTGTACCATTCGGTTTATTCGGGCTATTTGCCGGTATTTCACAGTTGATCACAGGCGGGGTGGCAGGTTTTCCTCTTTTACAGATTACGATAAATGCGGAATGGTTTGTTATTTTCATTTCCCTTTCTCTCATTACCGGGGGATCGCTTATTTCTATCGGGATGTATTATGTCGTTCTGGCCTACATGGGTTTTGTATACAATCAGGTTCAATAAATTTTGGAGGTACATATGAAAAAAGTCGTAAAATGGATCTATGCTCTTTCGATCATGCTCGTTATTTCGCTGACTGGGGCGATAGTCTCATGTGCGAATAATGTGAAGGATGTTAAAAATGTTGTTAGTATCGGTGACGCGAAAGTCTACCCGCTCGATCTGACAAAGACTATCCCGATCGATAAGGTGAAACCGCTCACCATGTGCGGCGCGTTGAAGGATAAGGATATGACGATAACGGAAATCGACTCGAATGTGATCACGATTCGGATTGTGGGAACCTATACCTGTACGCACCCGGAAATCGTCCCGTTTATCGTACTGGTTGACGAGGGTGACGCCGCGTATTTCGATGTGGGGATCGATACGAAAAAAGCCGAGCAGCTAAAAGGGGTATCCTACAGGGATGAATATCAGGTATATTTCTACGCGCCGAAGGGATGTTTCCCCGTCAAACTGACTAAGCACAAACAGGAGTATTGGGAGACCGATGCGGAAGAGAATTACAATAACAGCGGATTTAAGGATGTAGTGGATTTGTCCGCGAACGACCCCAAGTACGCCGAGGTGGTGGAGACCTTTAATAAGTGCATGAAACTTTATAAGAACAAGGATATGCTTGGGATAAAAAACATGCAAACATCATTACCGGGATATGAAACAGATGAAAACACCGCATATTGGGCAGATATGAGTGATGAAGAAATATCAAAGTCGGTAGGGATTTCGATTCAATCGCTGCTTGCCGCGAAAAAAGCCGGGCTGAATTATTTATATGCCGGTTTAACCGAAAATTTGTTCGAGAAGTCGGACGTGTACACGATATCGGCAGTGAAAAAAGTGAAATTTGAAGGGGTCGAACACTATATCGTTATCGCTCTATTTAAAACAGATATGAATGGCGGAAAGTTCAGGTTCTGGTTCCGTTACGTGGACGGCAAGCTGATGATGGACAATTTCGACTAGCGGATAGACACTTTTTTTCAGTTCTCCGCCCCGTCCGCGGAATTACGGTTCCCGCCGGCGGGGTATTTTTTCAGGCGGGGGCCGTCGAACGGAAAAATTAAAAATTGACGTGATTATTATTTAGGTGTATGATAATAAAAAAGCGGGTGACGGATATGAATAAAATTTCCATGGTTTACTGGCAGGAAAATGACTATTGGATCGGTTATCTCCTTGAGTTTCCCGATTACCGCACTCAGGGCGAAACGCTTGAGGAACTGAAGGAGAATATCCTCGATATCCACCGTGAAATAATCACCGGGGGTATCGGGGAAGTACATAAGGCGAGCGTGATGGAGCTGAATATTTGAAGCGTAAAGAATTGATAAAAATTCTGGAAAAAGCGGGATGCGTTTTAAAACGTCACGGCGGAAGGCATGATTGGTACGAGAACCCGGGGACGGGTGATTGTCAGCCCATCCCCCGCTATAATGAGATAAATGAAAATCTGGCAAAACACATCAGAAAAATGCTGGGAATAGATTAATCCTCCCTAAAAGAATATCTTTGCGCCATCAACTGCGGGGTATTTTATAACGAAAGTATTTAACTTATGTAACTTACTTGATAATTTGTCCGCATCATGTTAAGCTAACCTATACTTATTTCAGGGGCGTGTTATGAAAATATTCGCAAAGGTTCTCACCCTTGTATTGGTTTTTTCCATCTGGGGATTTCCCGCCGGAAAACCCGTGAAGCAGGGTATGTTCGATAATATCCATGAAGATGATAACAAACCTGTAGTGAAGCCGGATAATGTCAATAAAGCGGGATTGAACGCGCAGATCGAAGTGACCGAAATCGATATTTCACCGTTAAAATTTCCTCCCGGGAGTATGGCCTATGCGATGATATCGGATGACGGCGTGCCCGATGCCGTGCTCCAATTCGCCCCCGACGGCACGGCTTATATCGGGTTTTCGGATAGCGAGCATAACTCGTATATCTACAAACTCGATTCAGAGATGCAGCCCGGCGATAAACCGTTGATAATGATCAAGCATAAACGATTGGAGAATTTTGTTATCACGGAAAACGGGTTCGGTATCGCGGCCGCGGATTTTTTTTACGACCCGGAGGCACAATACGATTATTTTAATTACCTCTACTTTTACCAGTACTCGATGGCCGGAAAGAAACTGCATGAGAATTTCATCGTAGGTTGCGGGATATGGGAAAACGAAGGCGATCAATCCTACGGCGGCGACGGTACCGATATTGCATGGTCGGGAGAATTATACGCGCTTTACTTCACTACTTTCCGGAAATGGGACGACGGTGTTGTGCATGAGAGCGAGTATCTTACTTATATCAATCCCGACGGGGAACAACTGAGGGATGAAGACGGTATTATGAACGGGTGGACTTGGAATACCAGCCACAGTTTTCGCCCCCATATCGAATACTACGCGAAGGATTCCAAATGGATGCTGGCGACGATGGGAGACGCTTATCCGATGGGTTTGGTGACGGAAATTATCCATAAAGACCCTACCGATTACAGCAAAAAAATCCTGTCGCAGGTGATTTATAAGGTCGATATCGAGCTTGGGGATAACGATACCCATGTCTCGATCGGCGATACGATGATAGTGGATAAGGGGATGCTGATAGTCGCGGACAATAAAGAAAACCTGCCGGGATACGACCTCTGCATGTTTTACCAGTACCCTGACGGGACATATAAAGGCCCCATCATGCTGACCAAGACTCCGATGAATTTCGAACGGATGCCGAAGGTTGCGAAATACGGCGATAATTACCTGATAGCATGGGCGGAGGAAGTAGAGGAGGGCAATGTTTACTACGATCAGGGTGAGTTTATGGGATTCCCGGATGCCGTCTGCTATGCGATGGTAGTCTCGCCTGATGGGAAAGTGATTATCCCCGCGCAGAAGCTCGACGTCCATTTCCGCGGGAACACCGAGTTCTTCAATTACGACAACGGCGATATCGGGTGGATCGATTCGACCCAGTCCGACCATACCCTGAATATCATCCGCCTGAAGGTGAACGGGTAGTTTCCATCAGTCATTTTTACTTCCGCCCGCGGATATGCAGGAAGTACGCGGTTACTTGGGCGTCCTGTACCGAGGGGTATCGGCGGACTGTCTCGTCGTCGGGGTGCGGTTCACCCATCGCTTCTATAGTAAAGCCCGCGCCGGTCAGCGTGTTGACCCATTCGCTTAACGTCCTGTAAAAACACGGTATCCGGAATTTTCGTACTCCCTCTTTCCGTTCCTCGGGAATCGCGGAGAACGTCCATTCGTCGATATCCTCTCCACCGTCGAAATATCCCCCGATCTCTATCGCGCGTACCAGCCCGTGATTGTCGCGGATGTTTTGTTTATAGGGAAGTATGAAACACGGATGGAGTATCGAGAACTGAAGGAATCCCCCCGACTTCAGGACACGGTACGCCTCGGAGAACGCGCGGTCGATCGACGGGGTATCCATGAAGCACATGAACGATACCGCGAAGTCGAACGAATCGTCCCCGAACGGGAGTTCGCACGCGTCGGCGGTAACATATTCGATACCGCGAGAATATCGCTTCTCCTCGGCGATTGCGTGCCGGATAAACACGTCGGATATATCGATACCGGTCATCTTCGCGCCCTTATCCGCGGCCAGACGGGTGTTATGCCCCTCGCCGCACCCGATATCGAGCCCGTTCAGTCCGGCGACATCCGGAAGTAGGGCGAGCATTCCGGGCGTATTGATTGCGTCACGGTAGGTATCGTACCCCTCGCGCGTAAACTCCGTCCAATCGTCGGCGTTCTCGTTCCAGTACCGCGCAACTTCTTTATTTTCCATAAATTACCTCTTTATAATAGTGAAAATAGTTCGTCCAATTCACGAATGGTGTAATCGGCTTCATATTCCTTGCTGATGGGAATCTGTATTTTCGATAAACCCCGTAATATTCGAATTGTTTTCATCCCGCATTTCTTAGCAGGATAGATATCGTTTTCCAATCTGTCCCCGATCATTACGGACTCCGCCGGTTTACACTCCGCCTTTTTCAATGCCAGTTCGAAGATTTGTAAATCGGGTTTCCTCAAACCTATTTCCGACGACGATAAACATAATGAAAAGTATCTGCTTATCCCGAATTTTTCCAATCGCTTTACGGTTCCGGCTTTCTGATTGGCAATAATACCGAGTTTGTATTTTTTACAAAGTTTTTCCAAAGTTTCTGCTGCATCAGGGTATATTTTCTCAAATTCGCTCTTATACCCTGTCCTCTCGATGAATTGCATGAATTCTTCCTGGCTGCGGGAAAGTGTTTTAAGGATATCATACACTATTTTCTGGTCGTATTTCATTACAGATTCTTTTAACGAGTTAAGAATTTCTTCTTTTTCGAGTTTTTTCCCGGTTTCAGTCGATAGTTTTTGTATCTGGTCGATTTGATACCTTACTATGTCATCTTCATCGATTAACGTGTTTCCCAGATCGAAAAATACCCATTTTATTCCGTTTAATTTCATGTTTGTACTCCGTTGTGTTCTGTATCGCATCGGCTGCCGATATTTTCAGATAAATATAAGCGGTAAAATGTCAAACCTATTTCTATAGATATCGTTATCACGGTAATGTAATAATTCCGGACAACCTGCCCAGAACCGATTCGATATTAGTGAAGAAAAGGACGAGGGTTATCACGGATATGACGAGATTAATCACTCTCACAGGCGGCGATAAGAGCATGATCGCGCGGATAGGGATGATTCCGCTTAATAGGAGGAGCGGAAAAATATTAAGCAAATTCACATCGAGGCCGCTTTTTACCAGGTCGTTTGCCGCGCTCGCCAGACTCATCTCATTATATACCAGCATCGCCAGCGCGGTAAAAAACGGGATAATCCATGTACGGGACAGGACTCCGAATTTTTTCAATAAGGGCGGGGTTGCCCTATTTTCTTCCATCAAATACCTTTTCAGTAATACGATACCTGTTATTACCCCGGCGGTTATCAGGACGAACAGGATTGCTCCCCACGCCCCGCCCTGCATGGCGAAATAAACGACGGAGAAAGGTATCGCGAGGAACTCATAGACAAAAGGAATACTGACAATGAAAAACCAGCGCATGCCGGCTTCGGTTATCTTGAATAGTATAACGCCGGGCAGGATTACCGCCGAACCCGCCAGAAAAGAGATGAACATACCGAGGAATCGGTTCGGGTCGCTGTCCGGGGCTTGTATGGTAATTTGATCGATAATATTAAAAGCCTTCATTGGCATCAGTATATATAAGCCGGTGATCGCCACGCAGATGATTAAAAAAAGCAGTACTCCCGGTAAAGGGGCTTTAATCAGCCATGTATTTATCCGTGCGGAAATGCCGTTCCCTTGCGGAATAGCCCGGCTGTTTCCCGCAAGGGCTGCTTCTCTCATATCGTCATAATTTCTCAGGATACCGAAAAGGAGCAGCGAGATTAAAAACTGGGTACAGATGATGACGGCGATGATAACGGTGAGGTCGTTGGTAATGAATAAAAACCCGCTTTTCGGGACTACCAGACGGTAGAGAATGAACGCGGAAAGAGTAAGGGTGGCATCGAAGACCAATTCGTTTAGGTTCACGGAATGTGAAATTTTCTCGAAGAATTTTTTCATCGCTTCCAAACCTCCATTCCTAAACGTTATACTATTCTAAACGTACAATGAAATTAACGCAAAGAATCAGTTCGGTATCATTACCGGCGTTCTCGTTTTAGATACATTCGGTTTTTATATTACCTTAAATTTCCATTCCCCATTCGCGGATAGTGTCCAGTTCGCCGGCATTAAACAACCCTTCGCGGTACAGCTTAAAAAATTCCTCCGATACCGTACTGCCGAACACGATGATATCGTCCGAGTTCACGGTCACCCGCACTCCCGCGTCGAAAAGCGCGCGGATGGGATGCGTAGGGATACTTCCCGCCGCCCCGAGACGGATGTTGCTGGTCGGGCAGATATGGAGCACAGTACCCCGCTCCGCGAGAAACGCCATGACATCGGGAGATTCCGCCGCGCCGATTCCGTGCATCACCTCGTCGAGATCGAGCGCCTCGACCGTATGCCGCACCCGTTCCGCGCCCCCGAACTCCCCGGCGTGCGCCTTGAGCCGGAGCCCGTGGGCGCGCGCGTTGGCATAGATACCCCTGAACTCCTCGGGCGGCTTCGCGTCCTCGCGGCTGTACAGGTCGATGGAACGGAAGTACCCGGTATCGATACATGCGGCGGACATGGTTTCCAGTTCGGCGATATCCCGCTCGCGTATCATGCCGAGCTGGGGGATAAGTTTTATCTCCGGCGCGACCCGCTGATGGATGGCGTCCAGTGCGCGGGTCATTTCCGGCGCGCCGCCGTCGTAGTACCTCATATTCGAGCAGTCGATGCTGGCCTCCAGAACGGTAACCCCGTCCTCCTTCGCGGTGAGCAGTGTCGCCTCGATAAATACGGCGATAAGATCGGCGGTCAGATCGAACGAGAATGCCTCGTCGAGATAGGAGTTCATCTCCACGATACCGTTCATCCGTTCCGGGGCGCGTAAAAGACCGCGGCCGAGTATTCTTTCGGCGGTCCCGATTTTTCCGCCGAGGAGGCTATGGCAGTGCCGGTCGGCTTTGGGGACATTCCGTAGTAATACGGCATCGTTGTTCTCTAACGCGCGGCGGAATTTTTCTTTCATGGCTACCTCTAGGCGGGTAGTATAATTATAAATACGTGTCCTGTCAAAAATAAGGGCGGTTCTAAAACTATTGACATTTATAACATTAGTAATGATAACTCGTTAAAATATACCCAATGGTCACTTCCTTGTCCTCTTTTCCTTTATAATCTGATTGAAAAGAGGGTTATTTGAAGTGTCCATGAGCAAAAGAAATTATCCGATTATTTAAGGAGACTATTGACAAGAGCGCCCGAGGGGTATAAGATAGATAGGATTAAGAATGGAGGCGCGGGTATGGAAGAAATAAAAATGATCGTGATGATTATCTGCTTCGCGAGCGCGGTTCTGCTCATCGGTCTCGGTATCCCGATGGCATTGCGAAAGGTGAAACGGAACGGGGTTTACGGCGCGCGGATGAAATACACGATGATGGATGACGATATCTGGATGGAGGTGAACGCGATGGCCGGGAAGGGGATAATCATTATCGGAATCCTCGAAGCCGCCATGGGCGCCGCGTCCGTCTATTTTCTAAAAAATATCGCGGACAAACCCACGATCATCTACTTCCTGATAGGAGTCGCCGCTGTCGAGATGATAGGCCTGGTGATCGTTACCGTTATGGCGGTGAGAATGTCCCGGCGGATGGCGGCCGATAAGGGGCTCATCAAGTAGCTGCTGCGTACACTGCGTGGACTAATCTTGGTATCGGGCAGAGTACCCGGATGTGAATAACGCCCGTGACGGCAATATCACCCCGAGCTTGACGGGTGTGTTGAAGAAGTGTTTTTTGTCATTGCGAGGAGTCATGGTGAGCGCTTGTCCCGCGTTCAGCGGGATGTCGAACCATAGCCGAAGCAATCCATTTGTATATACTGTATATTGTTAGATAGACTGCTTCACCGCGTTGCGGTATCGCAGTGACAAGAAAACAGCTAATTTCCATGTTTGTCATCAAGTCCTTGTCGAGGGGTACTGATAACAAGCTATCCGTTACATATCGGAGTCGATGTGCGAGACTGCGGAATGGCGTTCGCTTGACTTTTCAACTTGATTCTTTATAATAATCCCTTACCACATAAGGAGACAGTATGAGGCCGCTATTATTCTTAATCCTGTTTATACCCCTGACCGCTTATTGCAAACCCGGCGACATGATTTGGAGCTATCGGACGGGCGGGGCGGTATTCTCAAGCCCGTGCGTATCGGACGGGAAACTCTACGCGGGAAGCTACGATAATTCGCTCTATTGTCTCGACGCCGCGAACGGCGGTAAAGTGTGGAGTTTCGAAACGAAAGGGTATGTGGTATCCAGCCCGGCGGTATCCGATGGAAAGGTTTATTTCACGAGCGGCGACTGGAACCTTTACAGCCTGAATATCAAAGACGCCTCGCTCGTATGGAAAGAGACGATCGGCTACGCGAGCTCGTCCAGCCCGACGGTCGTCAAGGACCGGATATATGTCGGGTGTATGTACTACCTGTTCTGCATCAGTACTAAGAACGGCAAACCCATCTGGAGCAACTGGTCATGGGGCGTGTATGTGTCCAGCCCGGGACTGGGGGACGGTTACGCGTTCGTCGGCATCAACGATCAGCTGCATTGCATCAACGCGAATAACGGCAAGATCAAGTGGCGTTTCGATATGACCGGCGGGGTATCGTCCAGCCCGGAGGCCGCGGACGGCGCGGTGTACTTCGGCGGGAACGACGGCTATGTCTATTGTATCGATATCAAGACCGGCAAGCCCCGATGGAAATACGATACCGGCGCGGATATCGCCTCGAGTCCCTGCCTGTCGGGGGGAAAGGTATATATCGGGTCGAAGAGCGGGAGCCTGTACTGTCTCGACGGGAAGAGCGGTAAACTGATATGGGAATACAAGACCTCCGATTGGATTGAAGCCGCGCCGTGTATGGCGGACGGAAAACTGTTCTTCGGGGGATACGACGGCAATTTCTATTGCCTCTCCGCCGGGGACGGCAGCCTCCTATGGAAATTCGACGCCGGGAGTAAAATAGATTCCAGCGCGTGCATAGCCGGCGGGAAAGTCTATTTCGGCACGGAGGGCGGTACGATCTTCTGTCTCGACTCCGGCACCCCTCAGGGTATCTCCGCCGGGAACGCCGTATCCGGCCAGCAATATTAATAAATCCTATCGTTCATATCGTTTCCGGTATTGATAATCTTCCGCAATAGGGATATAATACCTGCGGAGGCGAATATGAAATCTTTTATCATTCTCCCGTTATTTTTCATGCTTTTTATCGTTAGCCCGTCTTACACGCTCATTAAAAAATTCACCGTTCAGATGGAATCCCGGACGATCGACGTGCGGATCAG
Source organism: Brevinematales bacterium (assembly GCA_013177895.1). Taxonomy (GTDB): domain Bacteria; phylum Spirochaetota; class Brevinematia; order Brevinematales; family GWF1-51-8; genus GWF1-51-8. The sequence goes on from JABLXV010000069.1 coordinate 13,187, forward strand.
CTATAAGGCCGGGATGGAAAAATGGGCGGATTATTTCATCGGGGTGACGAAGAATTATCTTCCCGCGGTCGAGAAGTATTTCGGGCAGGGTATCCCCATCCCCAAGAGTTTTACCATATACGGCGAGGATAAGACCTATTATCAGGGAAAGCGGGTCGGCGGAAAGAACGACGGTAAGGATGTTTTCGTCGAGTACGGGATTACCCAGATCGGGAATCCGTCGCTTCTGTTCCATGAAATCAACCACTTCCTGTTCCCGATACCCCCGGGCGACGAATGGTGTATCGAGGGCGCGGTGAGTTTTCTCCCGGCGGCGATGCTCGAAACGGGATACCTCGACCCCGCTGATGTGACTTATAAAAGTATATACGTCCATTGGGGATTGCACCAGCTTCTTCCCGAAAACGCGCCCGATCTTCCGGTATACCCGGATTTCAGGAATTACGATGTCAAGGGGGAAAGTTTCGATACGGGATGTTTCTATACGAAGACGTTTAAGGTGCAGTATCTCATTAATAAGGAACTCGGCGCGAAATCCTACCGCGAGTTCCTTCTCATCCTGATGAACCGCTCCATGTCTGCGGGCGACCTGAAATTCATCCCCGCCGCGTTGAATAGTCTCAAGGAGAAGGACTGGAAGGGTTTCCTGTCCGGGTGGGTGTATAAAGGGAAATATCCCGCGCTCTCGCTCCAATCGTTTTCCGACGGCGACCGCGACGGGCTGATCGATATAGACGAGATATACGGGAACACGGACTATAAGAATCCCGATACCGACGGGGACATGATTCCCGACGGGGCGGAGATTGCGCTTGGCATCGATCCCCTGAAGGCGGACACGCCGGACACGGTGAAGAAATACGCGCCGTTTACGGACGGCCTTCCCTATGAATGGAGCAGTATTACCGCGTTGAAAAATTATGACGCTGTCGGCGACGGAGATAAAAAAGCGGGATTCGATTTCACCGAGATGCAGTATACGTTCAGGGAGAATTACCTCTTCGTATGCGTTCTGAATCAGTATCATTTCACCCCTCAGAAGAATTATATGTTCGATATCCTGATAGATACCGATTTCGACGGGAAATCCGACTATGAGCAGGCATTTATGCTCCCTTCGCCCGCCGCGCATTGGATCTACCGCGACGGCGTAAAAAATTCGTTCAATCCGACTAATTCCCAATGCTCATGGAATACCTTCAAGCAGGCGGACGGTGAAACCGGTACGTGCTTCGAGATGAAAATACCGCTGGATGAAATAGGCTCGCCGAAAGCGCTGCAAATCCTGCCTATCATTCGCAACATGGATACCGCTAAAAATTTTGACGAGTGGGGCGGGTGGATCGAGATATTAAAGTTCGACGCAAATACCCCGTTCGGGGATATAGTCAAAAAGTACGGCATCATCATCGACGGGATAGACAGCGAATGGGCGGGTATCGATTCGGCGGAGTACGTCGATAAGGATATTCTGAAAGTTTCCGAAGGAGCGTTCGATCTGGACAGCGTCAAACTCTACCAATCGGGGGATAACCTCTATGTAGTGGCTAAGACCATGAATGATGCGTTCCCGAAGCGCGAGGTGTTTTTCACGGTGCGGATAGATACCGATGGGGACGGCCATACCGATATGGAAGCGTCAACCGGCCTGAAATCCCCGGGATACCCGTTCGTATACTTTTACTCGATAGAGAACTGGAAGACAATTCCGGGACAGAAGTCGGCTTGGCACGACTGTATCGAAATGCTGATCCCGTGCAAGGAACTCAAGCTGCCGAAGAAATTTAAAATATCGCCGATGTTCTGGGATAACGAGAAGAAGAAGACGCTCGACGAATGGAGCGGATGGATCGATATCCAGTTGAACTAAATACCGGGAATTCCGGCTTATTTCAGCCAGCCGTGCTCCTTGTACCATTTCAATGTCTCGGCGAGCCCCTGTTCGAGTTCGGTATCGCACTTGAACCCGAAGTCCTTTCGCGCCTCCTGGCAACTGACCAGCCAGTACTTTTTTATACTCTCGTTGACTTTACTGCCGGAAAAAAACACCGACCGCCCGGTGACCTTCGCGAAAATATCCGAGAAAAGCCCCCAGATACGGAACAGGATGGGGGGGGTAAAAAAGAATTTGGCGCGTATGCCCATCACTTTCGATAACGTATCGGCGAAGCCCCGCCATGTATAATTTGTCTCGTTCGCGAGAAAATAGGTCTTCCCGGCGGTCTTTTCGGATAACGACGCGTCGATGGCGGCATTGATCAGGTCGAAAATATAGATCAGGTTAAGCTGGCGTTTACCTAGTCCCAGAACGGGTTTCAGGTGAAACATCGCGATACTGTTATAGTACTTGAAGAACTCGCGGTCGCCGGGGCCGTATACGGAAACCGGGCGGATGATGGTATAGGGAATGTTCGCGGGATGGCATCGCACCAGCGCTTCGGCGGCGGCTTTGCTTTTACCGTATAGGCTCACGGGAGCGCAGGCGTTATTTTCCTGCGCGGGGTGCAGGGCGTCGGAGGCGGGATATCCGGCCGCCTGGCTGCTGAAGAAAACGAACCGCTTGAGACGGGTTTCGCATTTCGCGACCGCGTCCAGTAGATTGAGCGTACCCGTGACATTAACGGAATAAAATTCCTTTCGACCGAGGGCTTTTACCAGCGCGGCGGTATGATAAATAATATCGATACCCTCGACCGCTTCACATAGCATCTCTTTATCGAAAAGATCGCCCTCGAAAATTTCGACCGAATCCGGTAAATTGTTAGGATGATGCTTATTATGAACCCGGCGCAGGCATCGCACCGAATACCCCCGTCGAACCAATTCCTCGATTAACCTCGGCCCGATAAATCCGGTGCCGCCGGTCACAAGGACTTTTAGTGCAGTATTTCCCATGAAGCGCTCCCGAAACGGAAATAATATTCTTGTGAACAATTCAATCAACCCGGATCTGAGAACATACAAAAAGGCCCAGATAAATATTTTATCGATACCGGGCAAAGTAATCAAGAAATTTATTATTGACAGGGTAAAATCGCAATGACCGGCTAGGGACGCAGGGTATAAAATTTTTCAGCCGCCGGCACGGGAATCCCCATCTCCCTTCCCATCCTGATAATCGTTCCGCCGAACAGGTCGCCCTCGTTATGCCCGCCGCGTTCGATATCCCGCTGGAACGACGTTTTTGTGCCGGGCGGGAATTTCGCCGCTTTATCGAGCGACTGTTCCGCGGCGCCGTGCGGGAGATTTACCCCGCGTTTCCGCGCAATCGTCTCGATTTCGGACATTATCTCCATTACGGAATCCCGCATCGCGGTATCGGCGTAGACCTCGTCGAGCGTTTTTCCGTATGCGGCGGTTACCATCCCGTAAGCGGAAATAAAGATATACTTCATCCAGATCGGGGGGTGGGGGTCGGTATGGTATTCGCAGAGGATACCCGCGTTATCGAACATCGCGGTAATCGGCGAGGGATCGAAGCCGTCCATTCCCGGGCCGGGGCCGAACAGGATTTTTCCGTCACCCCCGTTCTGTGTCACCACCCCCGGGCTCTCGATATGCGTCCCGACATACACGCACGCCGGGAGAATAACACCCTTGCCGGTAACCGCGCGAATTCTCTCCGGTATGTCGACCCCGTTGAGGAGGGGCAGGATGCAGGTGCGTTCGCCGATCACTCCGCCCAGGCGCGGGAGTATCTCCGGCAGGCTGTAGCTTTTTACCGAGACGATAAGGATGTCGCATAACGGGAGTTCCTCCGGGGCGTCGGTAGCGATTGCCGGACGGGATACGATTGTCCCGGCGGGCGTTTTCAGCGTCAACCCGTCGCGTTTGATATGCTCGAGATGCTCTCCGCGCGCGACGAAATAGACATTCCTATCCGACGAATTCGCAGCGAGCTTCCCGCCGAAATACCCGCCGACGCCGCCTATTCCGCATACGCACACGTTTTTCATTGATTTCCCCCGGAAAATATAATATGATAATTATATCATAAAACCACGGGAGACGCAATGAGAATCCTTATCACGGGCAGGAACGGTACGGTCGGGAGCGTCCTTTCAAGGCGGCTTGAGGGGATGGGGCATGAAGTGGCCGGATGGGACCGGGCGAAAATACCGGTCGATAACTACCATGCGATGGAGGATTTCGTGCGTTCGGCCTCCCCCGGCGCGGTGTACCATCTGGCGATATTGAGCGAACCGACCGGTGTCGAGAACGAGGGATGGAAGGTCAACTACGAATGGGCGAGCGAACTCGCGTGGATATGCCGGACCGCGGGTATCCGTTTTATTTTCGCGAGCTCCGTAATGGTGTTCTCGAACCGGGCGGCGGGGCCGTTTACGGTGGATTCGATTCCCGACGAGACCGTGGGATACGGCTACGAGAAGCGGATGGCGGAGGAACGGGTCTTCTATCAGTACCCCGGGACGTTGATCGCGCGGCTGGGGTGGCAGATCGGGAATGCGCCGGGCTCGAACAATATGATCGATTTCTTCGATACGAGGATGCGTGAGGACGGCGAAATCCGCGCAAGCCGGCTATGGTACCCGGCGTGCTCGTTCCTCGACGATACAGCGGGTGTTCTCGCGGGGTTGACGGATGCCGCGCCGGGACTCTACCAGGTCGACGCAAATCGCGGGTGGAGTTTCTACGAGATCGCGGAGGAGCTAAACAAACTGCACGGCGGGCGATGGAAGGTGGTGCCGGCGGAGGACTTTGTCTATAATCAGCGGATGATCGACGCGCGGATAAAAATTCCGCCGCTCCGCGAACGGCTGAAGGGACTGAGGGAGATATAGGTTTCAGGGTGAAATTGACAGATGAAGGTAAATAACCTAAAATAATAAACAAAAGCTATGGGGATGTTATGCTTGATGTGAAGCAGATCATTCAATTCCTTCAGGAAAACAGGGAGTTATTATACCGGCAATATAGGGTATCGAAAATCGGTATTTTCGGGTCGTTTGCGCGTCGGCAGGCCGATGAAAAAAGCGATATCGATGTGTTAATCGAATTCGATCAGAACCAGAATCTTTTCGAAACGAAGCTCCAGATAAAAAGTATGATGGAAGAGCGTTTCCATCGTTCGATCGATATTTGCAGGGAAAAATACCTCAAGCCTTCCGTCAAAGAACAGATTTTGAAAGAGACGATTTATGTTAGATAAAAACAGCCTGTCTATTCAATCCATTCTCGAAGCAATCGGGAAAATCGAAGTGTTTACCGCTAGCATCAGTACCGCCGATGAGTTCTTCTCGACTCAGTCGGTATTCGACGCCTGTCTGATGAATTTTATCGTAATCGGTGAAATGATCGCCCGGATGGACGAAGGGTTTAAAAAGAAATACCCCGTTATCGAATGGGATAAAATAAAAGCGCTAAGAAATATTGTCGCGCACGAATATTTCGGGGTGGAGCAGAAGAAGTATGGCAGATTATCAGGAATAAGCTCCCCGAACTGAAAAAGCAGATTCTTTCTATCGGGATATAGCTTTATCCGTGGTATTTTCTTTTCGAAAAGGGAATATATTGCAGTCTGATTCCGTTTATTTCCCCTTCATCATTTTCCCGAGATTCTTCAGTTTATCCTTCGCGGTCTGCTTATACCCCGTGTCTTCCGGCGAATGGAGCGCGATCTCATAATACTTCTTCGCGCTGGCAAAGTCCTTCGTATTCTCGTATGCCACCCCGAGGTT